>JAISVU010000151.1 GCA_031271375.1 Clostridiales bacterium
CCCTGTCTTCTCAAAAACGGTATCCCGGACGAAAGCGATCAGCCCCGTGATATCGGCCGCGGTGGCCCCGCCGGTGTTAACAATGAACCCCGAATGCTGCTCCGACACCTCGGCCCCGCCGACGCGCCGCCCTTTGAGGCCGCAGTCCTCTATGAGCTTCGCCGCGAAGACATTTGGGGCGGGACGCTTAAAGACGCTCCCCGCGCTGGGGAAATTAAGGGGCTGGCTTGCGTTTCGCCGCTGCAGAATATCGTCCATACGGGCTTTTACCGCTTCGGGGTCGTCCTCCGTAAAGTCCAGCTCCGCCGAAAGCGCGACATAAGGTCTGTCCGCGAGGACGCTGTGCCTGTAACCAAAACCCATCGCGGAGCTGCCGACGGTCTTAACCGAGCCGTCCTGCATCAATATCCTCGCGGAATGGAACACATGGAATATTTCGCCTCCGTGAGCCCCGGCGTTCATGCGCAGCGCCCCGCCGAGGGAGCCGGGTATGCCGCAGGCGAACTCAAACCCCGCCAAGCCCCGCCTCCGCGCGAAATCCGCGATATGCTTGAGCGGCGCTCCCGCCCCGGCCCTTACGCGCAGCGGGTTATCCTGCGCGAGCGATATGTCGTTAAGTTTCTCCGTCGAAATAACCACGACATCGGATTCCCCGTCGGGGAACAGCGTGTTTGAGCCCTTGCCCAGAATAAAATACCTAACGCCCGCTTCCTTGCATATCGCAACAGCCTCAAGCAGTTCCGATTCGTTGGCCGGTCTCGCGTATACGGCGGCCTTGCCGCCCGCCATAAAGGTTGTGTGCCTGCTCATAGGCTCACCAGCCCAGCAAGAACCGGCCCCCAGCTTTTGTACCAGCGCGTCTAAAACGCCGTTCATCGGATCACCCGCCTAATAACCGCTTAATCAGCGGTTGCTTGACTTTCCAGCTTGGCATGATAAATTTTATCCTCTATCTTCGCGCTGAATACCTCAGGCGCGTTATAGCCCATCTTCTTTAACCTGTGGTTAATCGCTGCGGATTCGCATATTATCGCCACGTTGCGTCCCGGACGCACGGGTATATTATAACACACAACCTGGTTTCCGAGATATTCCTTATATTCGGCGCTGGTACCCAGCCGGTCATAATTCTTATTATCGTCCCAGGCTTCCAGGTTAAGCACCAGGTCTACGTTCTGGGTCGTCTTCAGAGACGCGACGCCGAACATCTGACGCACATCCACTATGCCTATTCCGCGTATTTCAATAAAATGCTGCAGCACGGCTGGGCAGCTGCCTACCAGCGTAGTATTGGAGACCTTTTTTATCTCCACAAGATCGTCCGCCACAAGGCGATGCCCGCGCTTAATAAGCTCCAGCGCGGTTTCGGTCTTGCCGATGCCGCTTTCCCCGGTTATAAGGATTCCCTCGCCGTAGATGTCAACAAGGCCGCCGTGAACGGTCATCCTGGGGGCCATCTCCACCTTAAGCCACTTTATGACCTCGCCCATAAAATCCGACGTAGGCTCGCAGTCGCCTAAAACAGGGGTTCCGTATTTATAAGCAAGGTTCAATACTTCTTCCGAAACGCTTAGATTACGGCACACCACGATACAGGGGATATTCCGCTCGAAGAGCCTAACCAGATTCGCCGTCCTTGCCGCGGGTTCGAGGCCTTCCATATAGCTATGCTCAACAAACCCGATAATCTGCAGCCTGTCGTTGGAGAAGTAATCAAAGAACCCCGTCAGTTGGAGCGCGGGACGGTTGATTTCAGGGCAGGTCAGGAACTTATCATCCAGGCTCATTTTCTCTGTCAGATTAATAAGCCCGAACTGTTCCCGCATCTTTTGTACCGATACTTTATACACTTGATCACCATATTTCCTCATGTAGTATTATATGCCTTGCTAGGGGGCTAGGGGCTAGGGGCTAGACGCCAGTAAAATTTCTGTTTCTTGTGCATCGACAATCCAAGCCGCATACCTTAACGCTTCTTCAACGTCCTCACGCGTTATAGAAGATAATGCTTATTTTGAATAGCACTCATTTTCCGTTGGATTTCGACAATACTTTTTCAAATGTGGTTCTACAGCATTAAATTTTTGATAATTCCTCTTTGCTTGTAACAATGTTAATCCACCATTTTGGTCACTTGGTTCGTCAGCGTTTTGTATAAATAAATCTATTTCCCAATAACAAATAGGGCAGATATATGCGACTGCATCACCATTGTTAGGAATCGTAAGATAACCACAGCAGGGACATGGAACTATTTGATTGTTTTCCATGTAATTCACCATCCGAAAATATAAATAATGTACGCTTATTTCAGCTAGGATAAGGACTTTAAATATCCTTTGCCTTCTCAGGACAACGGATACATTAATCCGCTGCCATGCCGTTCCGCGCCGTTTCCGCTTTGTGAAAGAAATTATATACCGCCGCCGCTGCCGCCTTATTCATCTTCTCCGCCTTCATCAGCATCTCGATGTCCGCCGTCTCTATCCCGTCCACCGAGCCGAAGAAGCGCAGCAGCGCCTTGCGGCGCGCCGGGCCTATCCCCGGTATGTCGTCCAGCACGGAATGGAGCATCGCCTGCTCCCGGAGCTTCCGGTGATACTCAACGGCGAAGCGGTGGGTCTCGTCCTGTATCCGGGTTATCAGCTTGAACCCCTCGGAACGGGCCGGGGGAAGTATTTCCTGATTGTTGTATATAAGGCCTTTGGTGCGGTGCCTGTCGTCCTTCACCATGCCGCAGACGGGTATCGCCGCGCTCAGGCCCAAAGAAGCCATAGCCTTCTCCGCGCTGGACACCTGGCCCTTCCCCCCGTCAATGAACAGCACGTCCGGCAGGCGCGAGAACTTGCCCTCGTCAGCGGCAAGGCCCTCCGCGCTCTCTTTCAGATACCTGCTGAACCGCCTGCGGATAACCTCTTCCATCGAGGCATAATCGTCGGGGCCTGTCACAGTCTTCAATTTGAACTTGCGGTAGTCGTTACGCTTGGGCTTGCCGTCCTCGAACACCACCATAGACGCGACGGACTCGTATCCCTGCACGTTCGATATATCAAAGGCCTCAATGCGAGCCGGGGTTTTGGCAAATCCCAAAAGCTCCCCGATTTCGGCGGAAGCCCCGAGGGTACGCTCGTTCTCTCGCTTAATCCGCTCTCCAAACTGCTTTAGTTGAATCTCCGCGTTCTTCTTCGCCAGCTCCATCAAGCGCAGCCTGTCTCCCCTGGACGGAACGCTGAGGCTTACCTTCCTGCCTGCCGCGTTCCTGAGCCACTGTTCGACGATCTCGCGGTCCGGTATGTCGCATTGAATGCTTAACTCCTTAGGCAGCGCCGGCGTACCGCTGTAGAACTGGGTTATAAAAGCCCGCATTATCTCGCCGTCCACCGTGCCGTCCACGCCGGACATCATAAAATGCTCTCTTCCGGTCATCTTCCCCTCGCGGATGAAGAAGACCTGCATAAGCGCCTCGTTCCCGTCCCTTGCCATTGCGATTATATCATGGTTCCCGGCCGAAATGTTTTCAATCGTCTGTTTATTGTCCAGACGCCGCACCGCCTGGAGCT
>JAISVU010000269.1 GCA_031271375.1 Clostridiales bacterium
TTCTTTCGATTTTGGCGGTTACTATTTCATGTCTTTTGTCAAGTGCTTTTTACAATTTCCTCCCTGCTTTTTATCACTGTTCACCGCTTTGCCCTGGTAGCCTTAAGTTGACAGCAGTGTATCGGGACGGACAAAAAGATCGCGGTGCAGGCCGGGGATGTCTACGGGGACATGGCCAGGGATTTATTCAAAGCGGCCGAAGCGCCCGAGTACATCACTATAGCGGATATGCTGGAGGCCCTGCGCATGGGCAAGGTAGACGCGGCGCTGCTCAGTCACAGCTATATCAAGCAACTTGTAGACAGCGGCATGTACCCGGATTTCGAATATCTGTGGCTGCCCGAGGAGGTTTATGTGAATAAGGCGGCGCCGATGTTCCATTCTGAGGAGCTGCGGGACAAGTATAACGAGTGGTTCCAGACCGCCGTTGACGACGGCACATGGCAAGAGGAGGTTGACAGATGGATAGGCGTGCCGCTCCCGGCCCAGGAGGATATCCCCATATTCGGGTTCACCGGGGAAAACGGCATACTCCGCGCAGTCGACACGGGGAATTATCCGCCCCTTGCCTATATGGACGCCAACGGCGAGCCCGCCGGGTTCGAGGTGGAGATGGTAAACCGGTTCGCGCTGTATATGGGGATGACGCCGGAGTTTACGATGATGGCCTATGACGCGATAATGCCGTATGTCGTGTCGGGCAAGGCTGATATGAGCGCGGCGACGATTACGCTGACCGACGAGCGGGAAGACGGCATCATCTTCGGCGAGCCCAGCGTAATTACCCAGGCGGTGTTGATTATAAAAAAGAATGATGGGCCTTATTTTTCAGATTTCTACGATAAGCGCCTGGGGGTTATAACAGGCACTATCATCGACGATATGGCTCGGCGGTTACTTAACGCCGAGCCTGTTTACTACTCGGCGGATGCCGACGCGATAGAAGATGTGCGAAACGGCAGGCTGGACGGGTTTATGAACGACCTTTCAACCGTCAGGGCCGTTACCGGAACCACGGGAAACGACGATCTGCTCAGTGTTGAAATACCGGCGGCGCTATTTACATTACCAATGGGAGCGATATCCTCGGATCAATATATAATCGACCGGTTTAACGCCTTCCTCGCCGGAATAAAAGCCGACGGGACCTTTAACGCAATGCAAAGCCGCTGGCTTGGCGCGTCGCAGGACTTAGACTCCCCGATGCCCGTTATCCCGGCGGAGGATACTAACGGCACGCTCATAGTGGCGACGAACTCCAGCGCGGTCCCTTTCGCGTTCATTGGAGAAGACAACGAACTAACGGGTTACTCGATAGAGCTGGCCAGACGTTTCGCGGCCCATGAAAATATGGGGATAGAATTCGCCGACATGGATTTCGACGGCCAGATACCCTATATAATGAGCGGAAAAGCCGATCTCGCCATATCCTCGATATCCATAACCGAGGAACGCAAAAAAAGCGTCCTGTTCACCGACAGCATTTATGACGACGGTTTGAGCATTCTAGTCCTGAAGCAGCCTGAAGAAACGGTTCCGGTAATCGCTGCTGCTCCTACGAATGAAGAAGAACCCAATAACGGAGGGTTTATCGGATGCCTTAAAACCGGGATTCGGCGTAACCTAACCACCGACAACCGCTGGAAGATGATAGTAAACGGGCTGGGAGTGACGATGTTAATCGCGTTTCTCGCTCAGGTAATCGGTACCGGGATTGGGTGTGCGGTGTGCTGCCTTTTGACCAGGCGCGGCAAGATAGCCCGGGCGCTGGGCGGCCTCTACTGCGGGCTTATACACGGAACGCCCGTTGTCGTGCTGCTTTTGATCACCTATTATATTATCTTTGGAACCTCGGATATTTCAAATGTGCTGGTCGCTGTGGCCGCCTTCTCGATGATAACAGGCGCGGGCGTTGCGGAGAATCTGCACGGGGCTATTATCACGGTTGAACCCACGGAGGCGGAGGCGGCTCGGAGCATTGGCTTCAGCGCGCTGGGGGCTTTTTTTACGGTAACGCTGCCCCAGGCTGTCCGCAGGGCGGTTCCGGGATACGCAAACGGCTTTGTCGAGCTGGTTAAAGCCACTTCCATCGTGGGCTATATTGCGATTCAAGACCTGACCCGGTCGGCGGATATTATTCGGAGCCGCACATTTGACGCGTATTTCCCGCTGATCCTTGTGGCGGTGATTTACTTGGTAATTACGACTGTCTGTGTGCGTATCTTCAAGGCAATCACGGCAAAAATCAACAGAGGCGTCGCGAGTGAGTATCATTTCGGTTAAGGGTCTTATAAAGCGTTTTGGGGATAATACCGTGTTAAACGGTATAGACGCGGACATAGAAAAAGGCGAGGTAATCTCGATAATCGGTCCTTCGGGGACGGGTAAGAGCACACTGCTGCGGGCAATTAATTTCCTTGACCCGCCGACTGCCGACGAGATTCGCTTCGACGGCGCAGTCCTGACCAAGGTACATATATCGGCGATTTCATTCGTATAGGCCAAAGCATAGGAATGATCATCACCGCGATGAACCGGGCATTAAATTAAATTGACGCCTCCTCCGACATTATTAGTACCTTCGGAAACTCGAAATCCAGTCTGGCAGGGGCACACGAAAGCA
>JAISVU010000047.1 GCA_031271375.1 Clostridiales bacterium
GTTAGACAGGCTGATAACAGGGCTTAAATCCATCACCCTGACCTTCACCCCGCCTAAGCTGGATCCAAAGGGGGCCATAGCCAACATCATCCAGCTGTCGAACCTGGCCCGCCGCGAGAGCCTCCTTGCCCTGGAAGAACCCGTGCGGAACATGGACGACCCCTTCCTTCAGAAGGGTATAATGCTTGTCGTCGACGGCGCGGATCCTGAGCTGGTTCGCAACATCCTGGACACCGAAATGTCTTACATAGAAACGAGGCACAACGATGTAAGGGGCGTGTGGGATTACTGGGGCCAGGCAGGCCCCGCCTGGGGAATGCTGGGCACGCTGATAGGGCTTATAAACATGCTGCGGACACTGGACGACCCCGACGTGCTGGGTACCCAGATGGCCATCGCTATAGTCACGACGTTTTATGGCTCGATTATTCTTAACGTGTTCTGTTCGCCCATATCCAATAAGCTCAAGATATTCTCAAACGACGAGCTGCTGATAAAAGAAATCTTGATTGAGGGCATCCTCAGTATACAGGCGGGGGATAACCCGCGTATGATAGAGGAAAAACTAAAATCCTTCCTGTCGCCCGCCTTGCGCAAGGCCGAGGACGACAGCGGCGGCGGCGACTAGAACAGCTTTAATCCCTTAATTATTCATTATTCATTTTTCACTATTCATTGCCTTTAAAGGGGGTGGGAACATGGCTAGGGAGCGCAAAGAAGAAGCTCCGCCAGGCGCGCCGATGTGGCTTGCTACATACGGCGACTTGGTTACGCTGATACTGTGCTTCTTCGTGCTGCTTTATTCGTTCTCAAGCCCTAACCAGGAGTTGCTGGAGGCGTTCACCAGCGTTTTCCAGCAATCGGAAGACGACTCGATAATCGATTTTGGCAATATGGGCATTACCGAGATAATGGGCAATGGTATCGTTGAATTCCCAACTCCCAGCCAATCCACCGACCCGATCCTGGAGGAATCGGAGGAAGCCCAGCAAGCCAAGATTGACGATTATATAGGCGATGTGCAAAGCCAGCTGGAAAACGCTTACGCCTCGCCTTATGAGACCTACTTCGATTACTTTGAAGGCGCGCCGGAGATTACGGTCAGCGTCGAGGAAGGGACTACAAAGATAGAGATCAGCGCGGACGCGTTTTTCTTGAGCGGCAGTGCCGAGATTGAGCCTGGGTTTGATATAACCGTGCTGGCGAACATTATTTTAGAAACATTCCAGCCAGGCAGCGTAATAGAGGTTGAAGGCCACACGGACAGCGTGCCTATGAGCAGCGGCAGATACCGCGACAACTGGGATCTGTCGAGCAACAGGGCAAGAGCGGTTATACTCGCGCTGATGGAGGCTACGGGGCTTGAGGGGGAAAACTTCAAGAGCGTCGGCCTTAGCGAGTATTTCCCGATAGCCGATAACGAAACGGAAGAAGGCAGGAGATTGAACCGCCGCGTTGTTATATATATGAGCACGCCGGCGTTTAACTAGGTATTTATAAAATATGATTGATAATACCGCCAATGTAGTATATTATAGAAGAATGGAATTAGGAGGGCGTTTGGATGGATAAAAGCAAGCGGATGTTGGTGTTGATTATAATCCTGCTGGTGGCGCTTATCGGCACGATTGTCGGGATAGCCTGGTATGTGATAACCCAGGTGCAAAAACCGGCTGAACAGGCCGAGATTACGCCGCCGCCTGTTGTCGAAGTTGATCTTACTAAATTGGAAACCCTTGATGTTGGGGAATTCACTTGCAACCTCCGTCAGGAAAGCCAAACCCCCAATTACTTTCAATTCCATATAAGCCTTGAAGTCAACGGGGAAAAAGACAAGGACGGCGAATTCTTGGCCCTCCTTGAAAAAAAGCTCGACATGATACGCGACAGGGTCAATCAGATTGTTCCCGCATGGAGCCGCAGCGAATTGATGGAGGTCAATGGCACGGCCTTGCTTAAAGAGCAGATATTAACAGAGCTCCGCGAGGTGTTTAGGTCCAATTTAATATGGCAGGTAAATTTATTTAACTACAAGTACATGTAATTTATAAAAATTACTAGGTTATAAGAAGGAAGCGTAATGGACGAAAAACTATCCCAAAGCCAAATAGACGAGCTGTTGAGAGCCTTTTCCGGAGGCGGGGAAGTTGCGGTCGCTGAGGCTGTTACGGAGCCGGTCGCAAACGTCAAGGAATACGACTTCAGGAACCCGCAGAAATTCAGCAAGGAGCAGCTCCGCAGCCTTGAGATGATCTTTGACAACTTCTGCAGGACGCTGTCGTCGTTCCTTACGGGATATTTGCGCGTAACGACAGAGCTTAACGTAGCCAACGCGGAGCAGGTTGTCTTCAAGGAGTTCGCCAATACGCTCGATAACCCGATAATCCTGGCGATGGTGGATTTCCCGCCGTTTAAAGGCAGTATCATCGTTCAGCTTTCTGCCGATATCGGGTACGCCATTATAGACCGTATCCTGGGCGGCCCGGGGCAGAAACTAAAAAAGATCAGAGAGTTTTCACAGATTGAATCAATCCTGCTTGAGCGTGTCCTGGCACAGACGCTGACATATTTAATAGAACCCTGGCAGAATGTGGCGGAAGTGAACCCGCGCCTGGACCGTATTGAAACAAACTCGCAGTTTGCCCAGGTCATCGCGCCGAATGAGACTACCGCGCTGGTAACGCTTGAAATAAAGATAAGCGGTCTGGAAGGGTTCTTTAACTTCGTTATCCCTCATATGGTGATAGAGCCTTACATGGATCGGCTTAACACCAGGCATTGGTTCATGCAGAAGGTCAGCGACGACGGGGATTACGCCGAAGCCCTTGAGGACAGACTGGAAAAGACAATAGTGCCGGTGAAAGCCATTGTGGGTAAGACGCGTATAACGGTTCAAGAGTTCGCTGGGCTCGGCGTGGGAGATATCATAAAGCTGGATTCATTCGTTGACGCCGATATGATCGTTACCGTTGGCGATTTATATAAATATAAGGCTAAACCGGGCGTGTCCCGGGGGAAGAACGCCGTAAAAATCACTTCACTTATAGATAAGGAGGAGTTGTCCAATGGGTGATATGTTATCCCAGGAGGAAATCAACGCCTTGTTTAACCCGCAGGGCGCGATCCCTCCGGAAGCCGATGAGCCCGAGGAGGACGAGTCTTACAAGTCTCTGCTGACAGAAGACGAGAAGGGTGTCCTGGGCGAAGTAGGCAATATCAGCATGGGTACCGCCGCGTCCACCCTTAGCACCCTTCTGAGCCAGAGGGTGGATATCACCACGCCTAATGTTAAGGTACAGAAATGGACTGAAGTCGCAAAGAGCTATGACAGGCCCTGCGTCGGCGTGCGAGTCGATTATGTCGAGGGGTTGGAAGGCGTAAGCGTACTGGTATTAAAAGAGCGTGACGTTAAGATCATATCCGACTTGATGATGGGAGGCGACGGCCTCGGCGATCCCACAGGTTCTATAAATGAGCTGGATCTGAGCGCCATAACCGAATGTATGAACCAGATGATCGGATCTTCCTCCACATCTCTCTCATCATTGATAAAAACCAAAATTGACATAGATACGCCCCAGTCGTTTAAACTGGATTTCAACGACGACCAGTTCTTTAAAAAAGTGGAGTTTGTGGGCGATATGATTGTCGCTATCCGCTTCCGTATGGAGATAGGGAACCTTATAGACAGCGAGATAATGCAGATTTGGCCTATAGACTTCGCGAAACATATTGTTGAGATATTCATGCGGGAATGGTTCAATGCCCCGCCGCCCCACCCTCCAGTGGACGGAGCGCCGCCCAGGTCGCCGGATTCCAAGCCGCTTATGGACTTAAAACCGGCTCCCGCGCCGCCGCCTGCCCCACAGCAGCCTGCTTACGCACAACAGTCCGCTCAGGCTCCGCCGCCCCCTATCACGCCGCCTCCGCCTGACCCTGCCTATGCCGATGGTCAGCCTGGTGCTTACCCTCCCGGGCAGCCGCCTTATCCATACCCGCCGTATACGGGCCAGCCTTATCCTTACCCGCCGCCGGGGTATTATCCGCCGCCGCCTCAGCAGGCGCCTCAAACCATCGCGTACTCCCCCAAGTTTGAAAACTTTGATTTTGGCGGCGGAGATGAGTATTCCAAGGAAAACATCGCCTTATTAAAGGATGTGCCGCTGGATGTGACGGTGGAATTGGGCAGGACTACTAAAAAAATAAAAGAAATACTTGAATTCCAACCCGGTTCTATTGTAGAATTAAATAAACTGGCGGGCGAACCAACGGATATTCTGATAAACGGCAAGTTCGTCGCCAGGGGCGAGGTCGTCGTAATCGACGAGAACTTCGCGGTTCGCATAACCGATATCATCAACCCTGAGAACAGGATATAAACATAAAATCAATAAGAAATAATAAATTTGCATAAATATGAGGTGTATGAAATGGCAGACAAAACGATCCTTTTAGTAGACGACGCAACTATTATGAGGATGATGCTCAAAAAACTTCTTTCCGAAAGCGGCTATGAGATTGTAGGGGAGGCCGAAAACGGCCAAAAAGCCCTGGAAAAGTATAAAGAGCTAAAGCCGCGTCTTGTTATTATGGATATTACTATGCCTGAGATGAACGGGATCCAGGCAACGAAGGCCATAAAGGAATTTGATTCCGCGGCGCTTATTATCATGTGTTCGGCCATGGGCCAGCAGTCTATGGTTATTGAGTCCATTCAGGCCGGGGCAAGGGATTTCATTGTCAAGCCTTTCCAAAATGACAGGGTTCTGGAAGCGGTGGCTAAAATAATTGGGTAGATGTATAATATCCGTAATTTTCTGGCCGTATGCGCAGCGGATACCCCTGATCCTATAACTGGAACGGCGGATGGCGCCGGAGGAACCTTCAGGGACGCCGCGGGTTCGCTGATGGTAGGCGTCGTCCTGTTTTTGCTGGGTATATATGTAATATATATCCTATACAAATATCTGTTGTCGAAACGCAGCGTTTCGGGCCTCGGGTTTTCCAGGGGCAAGCGGATGCGCGTGATGGAGATTACTCCAGTGGGGCCGGGCTCAACGATTCAGCTGGTCAAGGTCTCGGGCGAGTATTTCCTTATCGGCGTGACAAAGAATCAGATAACCTTTTTAACGAAGACCGGTTATGACCCGATCCCTGACGAAATCGCGGATGAAGGTAAAGAACCGGTCTTTGAGCGATATTTAAGCCGTATATTTAAAAGAAATAAACAGGACGAGCCGGCCTCGCTTGAGTCACAGGACGGCGTCGGGGACGAGGGCAGCAAGGATGAAATATAAAAAATTTTTCTCCCGAGCCGCGATATTTGCCGTTGTTTTCGCGGCTGTTCTTGTTTATATGGGCAGCCGTACCAGCGTTCTCGCCGTCAACGTACCCAATATCGATATTTCTATAACGAACGGCGAAGGCGCCGGCCAAACCTCGTCCGCCCTCCAGATACTGTTCCTCTTCGTCCTCATTGCCTTGCTGCCGACGATCCTTTTGATGATGACGAGCTTTCTGCGTATCATTATCGTTCTGCATTTCCTGCGCACCGCGCTGGGAACGCAATCGATGCCACCCAACCAGGTTATGATAGGCATCGCCTTGATTATGACGCTGTTCATAATGAGCGGGCCGCTGGACCGTATATGGAACGAAGCCTTTGTGCCGTTCCAGAGCGGGGAGATCAGCGCGGAGGAATTCTCGCCCAGGTTAATGGAACCGCTCCGCGAGTTTATGTATAAGCAAGTAGACCCTGAGGATCTGGGGCTTTTCGGCAACCATGTGGCCGAGCTGGGGATAACATATGAAACGCCACTGGAGGAGATACCCAACACGGTGCTGATCCCCGCCTTCGTCCTCAGCGAGCTTACGGCGGGGTTCTGGGCTGGGTTCTGGCTATATGTGGCCTTTATCGTGATCGATATGGTCGTCGCCTCCGTCCTGATGGCGATGGGCATGATGATGCTTCCCCCGGCGATGATTTCAATGCCCTTTAAAATCGTGATTTTCGTAATGTCCGACGGCTGGAAGATCGTTGTGGACGCCATTATAAGCGGGTTTGTCAGATAGTTATAACCACGGGAAGGAGGCGCTGGATGACACAGGAAGCCATTAGAGAAATCATATCCGAAGGGGTTTTCGTTGTATTGAAGGTCGCCGCGCCGCCGCTTCTTATGGGTCTTGGGGTAGGCTTAATTGTCAGTATATTCCAAGCGATAACCAGCATACACGAACAGACCCTTGCCTTTATACCCAAGATAGCCGCGGTGTTTCTTTCGCTGATTATCTGGGGGAATTGGATGCTGACCCAGCTGACGGACTTTATGAGTAAAGTGCTGTCGACGCTTACATTCCAATAACGGCGGCGGTACAATGGAAACGGACGCCGCCCAGGTTCTGGCCGATATATTTAACAATATTGATCTTTTCGCGCTGGTTTTCCTGCGGCTTGTGGGCTTTATGGCTATAGCGCCGCTGTTCTCGGGGCCGACATTTCCCGCGATGGCCAAAGCGGGCTTTGGCCTGTCCTTCGCCGCCCTGACGGTTCTTAGCGGCGCGGTGACGGCTCCAATTATAACCGGAGGCCTCGTTGAGTATTTCGCGGTTATCGCCGGGGAGTTTTTCACGGGATTTATGATAGGTTTCATCGTATACCTGATGTTCGCGGTATTTTATTACGTGGGCCAGCTGTCTGACTATCAAATAGGGTTTTCAATGGTATCGGTGATGGACCCGATGAACCAGGTTCAGGCGCCTATAACAGGCAACTTGTACTATTTTGTATTCTTGGCGTTCTTCGTCGTCAGCGGCGGCCTTCGCGGCGTATTGCTGCAGCTGTTCAATACCTATGAGCTGATTCCGCCGGGCAAGGCCTTTATCGTGGGCAACACGGGGCTTTTAGCGCATGTATTCTATATGATGGGCGGTTATTTTGAACTGGGTTTGAAGATCGCGATGCCGGTTATCGCCGCTATTATTGTCATAGACGTGGTACTGGGGGTTTTGGTTAAAGCGTCGCCGCAGATGAACGTATTCGCCGTAGGTATGCCGGTTAAAGTGGGCGTCGGCCTGATAATAATGTGGCTTATGGCCCCTGTTATGGAAGACTTGATGTACCGGCCGTTTGAGGAGCGTTTATTTCAAAATTTGTATGATGTGATAAGGGGTTTAGCGCCAATACCATGAAAACTCCAATAAAACCCATAACACGCTATATAAATATGAACCGCGGCATTCCGATAAACCTGGCGTTCTTCAACGAGGCCGCAGAAAAGACCGAGAAACCCACTCAGCGCAAGAAAACCAAAGCCCGGGACGAGGGGCAGGTGCTTCGAAGCGCGGAGCTGGGTATCGCCGTGCTGTTCCTTGTGGCCTTCCAGAGCCTGAGGATATTCAGCGGCTATATCTTTGACAACATGACGCAGTTTATGGCCTTTGGCATACGGATGATCGAGCAAGGCCCCAAGCTGGGCGTGGATGAGCCTATCTTTATATCGCAGCGCATAAACTACGCGTTCCAGCAGATAATTGTAATGGTTATACCGCTTATGGGTATCATCATGCTGGCCGGTCTTATCGTTGAATTGGCCCAGGTGGGCTGGCATCCCACAACGAAGCCGATGAAGCCCAAGATGAGCAAGATGAGCCCGCTCAAGGGGATTAAAAAGATTTTCTCGCTTAACGCAATACTTGAGCTGGTTAAATCCCTTCTCAAGCTAGGTGTCGTCGGCATAGGGATATATACTGTAATAACCAACGAAATACATGTCCTGCGTCATTTCGCGCAGATGGAACTAAAGGATTCGGTCGCTTACATCGGCGGCCTTGTAATAGACATCGGCATAATGGTGGGCGGGATGTACCTGGTTATAGCCCTGCTGGACTTCATCTACCAATGGTGGAGGCACAACAAGAGCCTTAAAATGACCAAGCAAGAGGTTAAAGAGGAATTTAAGCAGACCGAGGGCGATCCCCATGTCAAAGGCCAGATAAAGCGCAAGATGCTGGAGGCCGGGATGCGCCGCATGATGCAGCAGGTTCCCGGCGCGGACGTTATCATCACAAACCCCACCCACTTCGCCGTCGCCCTCAAGTATGACCGCGAGCTGGGCGAGGCCCCGGTGGTGCTGGCCAAAGGCGCGGATTACGTGGCCCGGCGCATAAAGGAAAGGGCGCTGGAGAACGGCGTGGAAATCGTCGAGAACAAGCCTCTGGCAAGAACCCTCTACGACACGGTGGACGTAGGCCAGGAGATCCCGCCGGAGCTGTACCAGGCCGTTGCGGAGATATTCGCTTACCTGGCGAACATTAACAAGATCGCCGTTTAAAACGGGAGGCCGGCAACATGAGAGATATCCTTAAATCGTCATATTTAGGCGTTTTGATGGTCGGCATCATCTTTATCATCGTTATCCCGCTGCCGACGTGGTCTTACGATATTCTTTTGATGCTCAGTATCGTGCTGGGCGTTGTAATCCTGCTGAACGCTCTGTACTCCAAAGAACCGCTGGATATGTCGCTCTTCCCGACGATATTGATGTTTACGACAGTATACCGCCTGGTGCTTAACGTGGGCACGACGCGTATGATCCTTGAAAGAGGCGAAGCGGGCCAGGTTATCGAACAGTTCGCGCAGTATGTGGCCGGCGGCGACTTAACGATAGGTATTATCATCTTCGCAATGATTGTTATTGTGAACTTCATGGTCATTACCAAAGGCGCCGAGCGCGTAGCCGAGGTTACGGCGCGGTTCACGTTGGACGCTATGCCCGGCAAGCAGATGGCGATAGACGCGGACCTTAATACAGGCCTCATCGACGAGGATGAGGCTAAGGCAAGGCGCAAGAAGATAAGCGACGAAGCGGCGTTCTACGGTTCAATGGACGGCGCGAGCAAGTTCGTTAAGGGCGACGCGACGATAGGCATTTTGATAACCCTTATCAATATGATCGGCGGAACGGCCGTCGGTATGCTGGGTAAAGGCATGACCTTTGAAGCGGCGGCGAATCAATATGTGCAATTAACCATCGGCGACGGGCTTGTGAGCCAGATCCCAGCCCTGCTCATCTCGGTCGCGATGGGTATTCTGGTAACGAAGGCCACAAGCGAATCCAATATCACAACCGCCGTTGCAAGGCAGCTCTTCGGAAGCCCCGTCACGTTATTTATCGCCGGTGGCGCGTTGATTTTCCTTGCCCTGTTCGGCAGGATGCCGTGGGAGTTCTTTATTCCCTTCGGCCTTCTCCTGATTTTCCTGGGATATCAGATGAAGACCAGGATAGACGTAAGGTCCATCGAGTCCGAGATAACCTCGGACGACGCCCAGATGGAGGACATACGGCGGCCCGAGAGCGTCGTGAACTTTATCGCGCTGGATATGATTAACCTCTTCGTCGGCTACGGGCTTATACCGATGGTTGAGAGCAGCCAGGGCGGCGACCTTGCCGACAGGATATTTATGATACGCCGCCAGCTGGCGCTGGAGACCGGCGCGAT
>JAISVU010000051.1 GCA_031271375.1 Clostridiales bacterium
TAAAGCGGCTAATATTATGCCAAGAATACGTTTTCTTATCGTGTTCATATTGTCTTTTCCTCCTTTCGATCTATGCGGTATCCCTGTTCATATGCTTCAAGATACCTTTGTGATTTGAGCAGCAAAAGATTCAAATCAAATGGTTTTATAATATAGTCAGTACATCCCGCCGCATATCCTGCCTGAAAATCGGCCATTGACGAAAGAGCTGTGTATATCAGGATGGGAGGCTCGTACCCGCTGTCTCTCAGCTCCCGGCAGAAGTCGATTCCAGAGCCGTCCGGCAGTTCGCCGTCAAGTATCGTCATGCGGGGCTGGCCGTCACGCATAATAACCCGCGCCTGATCCAGCGTACTGCAAGCTGACGCGGGCATTCCGCTTAATTCAAAGAATCCTCGCGTCGCTTTCCGAATCATCCAGTCGTCCTCAACGACAAGAACATGCGGCCCCGGTTCTTGCGACAGTTCTATCTCAACAGTTCCTTCCGGCTCCGGAGGCTTCTCATGTAACGGTTTCTCTTTGTTCTTCCTAGCGCAGCCCTTATCTCTCCGAGTAAACATGTTCATTCTCTACCACTCCAATCCACGTCAAAGGTCTCCAATGGTTAAGGGGTTTCTTTCGTATCTATTTCATTATAACATTCATTATAGCGCATTTCTAAAATGATTTCACATACGTTCAATATCTTTTTCTTGCAACCCATTCCGCGCAGAGTTCCAGCGCGCGGGCCAGCGATTTGTCGCTGAACGGCCGCGTCAGATAGTATTTGCATGTGCCGAATTCGTAAGACCTATAGCAGTATTCATTGCTCTCAGCCCCTTCTTCGCTGATAGCTATCATTGGCGTCCAACATCGTATTGCGCCTAGCTTGAAAGCCGCCTCAAGGTCATACGCATTACTAAGGGTAAAGAACGCGACCAGGGCTTGGTTCGGAATCTCCTTTGAGAACACATCTGTCTGGTTATAGCATTTAAACTTGGTCTTCCAGCCGAAACGCGCTCGCAGCCGACATTTCAGAGCTTTCCGATGTTCCGGGGCCGAATCAAATATAAGAATATTTTTCAATAGGTTTCACCTCTTCCGAAAGTCCCGCGCGGTTCATAGCTTCGCGCATATCTTTATCAACCAACGGGAAAAGTAAGTAGTGCTTAACTTGATGCCGTATCCCCTCAATGGCGTACTGCGGATGGTTACTGACAACCACCACCGGCCGCCCCTCGCTCCAGCTTGCTATCGAATGAAGCCAGTTCATAGCCTTTATGCTGTCAACTACAACGAACACGGCGCATACGTCCTGCGGAATTGGCTTGACGCGCTTTTCTATATCGTGCCGGTTCAAAACTATTTCGCTATCCTCTTTTATAATGGCATTAATAAAGCGCTCTACGTCTCCACACAGTTTAGAGTTGAATCCGACTATGGCTATCTGCATTTTTGTCTCCTTTATGCCTGCTGATATTCCTATTGTCATATTATAATTATCCGGCATTAATTCTTTAATTTCAATAGATTTGCGTAAATAACACGTTTTTGGGGCTAACTGACGTATTAGCGAACGATTTGAAAATGCAATGGCTTAAATACAGTGTTTTAAGACGTCAAAAAAACTCAAACGAACAAATCAAAAAAGCAGGCGCCATCGCTCCGCTTTTTTGATTCTTCATGAATACCCGGCAAAGGAAACTAATCTTTGATTTCTGTTCCTAAGAGAAAACGGATAATAGCTAAGACCGCCTTGCTTTTTTCATCCTCGGGTAAAATTTCCGCCGCTTTCAAAGCCAGCGCGATTTTCTGCGTTTCCAGCATTTTATCGCGATACCGGCTCATTTCGGAAATGCTGTCATTGTGTAGCTTAAATAAAATCGCGGTAATGAAGCCCGTTATCGCCCCGCTCACCATTACGGCGTATGAGTTTTCACGCAGGTTAAAGAATAGCGCGCCGATTGCCCCGGCTAAAATTACTATGCCGCCGGATATGGCAAAGAAGAACAGAACGAGATAGCTGCGCCGTACCTGCCTGTTGATGTTTTCGCTGTATAGCTCAATATACTTATTCGTCAGTTTTAGCAGAATATCAGCGAAATTATCTTCAAGCCGGTCTTGCAGGTTTTTTATATCCACGTATAGCTCTTTCACACGGTCGCTATTCAAACCAAACTGTCCCCTTCCTCGATGGCGTTCCCGACAAAAGCCGTCCGGCGGGTAAAATGATCCGTCATGCCTTCTTCCCTGCGGAAAGCGCGTAATTCGCAGGATACATTTTCAGAGTTTTCAATCGTCAGGAATATAACAAAGGGCTGCCCTTCGGCGGGGGCTTTGTCCTTCTCAAAGCGGTATACCGCCCCTTCCCGGTGCATTGCGATCTTTTCGCCCATTCCGATTTGGTATGAAAGCGAAATATCAGCCGTTCCTGCCGCCGCGTTTTCGCACTCAATACGGCTCAAATAACCGTTTTCGGCATATACAGTCCATATGCTGCCATAATCCCCGCCATTATCCGAATGACCGCTGTGTTTCCGCTGCCCCATGAACCGCTCTAACGCGCTCAGGTAGTGTCCCAGCGCGTCCATCAGGACGCCGGCTCCGCCTTCAATCAGTCCGGGGCGCGATTCATTGTATTTATACATATCGTATACATCGGATACCCCGTCAATGTTTTTCGCTGCGTTGGCTCGCAGCTCTCTTCTTACACTGGAGGGCGAAATAACAATATTCAGATGATCATTATGAACGGCGGCCCATTGAAAGACGGTTACAGCCGTCCGAGCCTCTTGTTTCCGCTCTTGGGAAATGAACACCGGGGAGAATGGCAGAGAACGGTCAGGGGATTTTACGGAGAATCCGGGCGCTTCCGTGTTCCAAAAAGCCGGATCGGCGGTTTCAAATGTATCGGCGCTGCCGCCAGCGTGCCGCTCAATACTGTGTATTTGCAGCCTAGCCGGTGATTCGTTTGCCTCCGGGCCGCCGCTCTCCCCCGCGCAGGCGGCGCAGAAATAGCCTCGTTCTTGAGAAAGGTCTATAGTCCCGTCATAGGATTTACAGTTCCCCCATTTAGCCACCGCCAATATTTTATTTTCACCGGCCTCGCAGACGGAAGTGCAGTTATAAGGAGCTTGGGCCAGGATAACCTGACGGAAGGGAAAGGCGAAGTCCCTGGCAAGGGCGTTTTCTATGTAACGCCCAACAGACTTATACTCGTTTTCGCCGATATCCCTTTCATCATACAGCGGCTTAAACCCGTTATCGGCTAAAATGCTGGAAAACATCCTGCGGAGCTTCATTGCACGGTCTATCAGCTCCAGCGCGTTGTTTCGCTTATATTCACGAAGACGGGCGTGAGACAGGAGAGAGTTCAAATCATCCCAGGCGTTTTGCAGAATCCCTTGAAGGTCAAGCCGCTCCGCGCAAAGACCCGTATCATTGTCCAATAACCCAGAATAAACAGGCAAATCCGCCCAGGCCCATATACGCGGTTTTTGCAGCGTAACAGGCATCTCGTGTTCAAGGAATATGCAGCTGTAGTTATCCTTATCCTTTATGATCTTAACCCGGCTAAAAGCCTTTAAATAGCCGGGAACCGCCAAAGGCTCCATAATGGATGGGAGTTTAAGGCGATCGGGAGACTTTGA
>JAISVU010000073.1 GCA_031271375.1 Clostridiales bacterium
GAAGCGGCGGGCGTGACCGAAAGCCAGGTCAGCTTCATTAAGGCGTACTTGGATTCTGACGATGGTCGTGTCGTTTATGACATCGAGTTTTACAGCGGCGACACCGAATACGATTATGAGATTGACGCGCAGAACGGTGATATCGTCGAATTTGACCGGGAGATTGAATATTTCCGTATTCCGCAGAGCGGCTCAGGCAGCCCTGCGGAGCCAGCTGACAAAGACGATTATATCGGCGAGACTTTGGCAAAGTCCATAGCCCTTGAACGCGCGGGCGCAGATGAGGCTCAGGCGGTGTTTAACGATATCCGGTTGGACTATGACGACGGGCGTGTGGACTACGATGTCGAATTCTATGTTGGCAACATTGAATACGAATATGACATAGATGCGTTAAGCGGCAGCATTATCGAATACAGCCGCGAAACGGAAAACCGCTCTTCCCGCGGAACAACCGATACGCAAAAACAATCCCCGAAGCCTGCGGCATCCAATGATACAAGCGGCTACATCGGCGAAGCGTCAGCAAAAACCATCGCGCTGTCCGACGCCGGGCTTACCGAATCCCAAGTCACCCGTATGAAAGTCAGCCTTGACCGCGATGACAGGCGGATGGTGTACGAGGTTGAATTCAGAGACGGCCGCATGGAGTATGAATACGAAATCGACGCCGTAACCGGCGAGATAATTGAATCGGATTCGGAGTATGACGATTGATTAGCGCTGATGGTTTATAAGTCTTCTGTGCCTCTGTGAGTGATAGTCATAAACCCTCATCTCGCAGAGGCACATATCTTTAAGGAAAAGCCTCTTCTTACCGCGTCAGCTCCAGCTTAACCGGCGTCTTCCCCATAAGCTGCGCGCTGCGGGCGTCGGGCTGCGAGCAGCCCAGGTAAACCAAGTACGCGCCGGGGTTCACTGAGAACACGCCGTCCTTGTCCGCCAGCGCGAAGGCCTCGTAAGGCAGCGTTATATCCAGTCCGTAAACCTCGCCCGGGTTGAGCCGTACCTTCTTTATTTGTTTAAGCTGCGCGTTAGGCGCGTCCTTGTCCTCATACCGCACATAGACCTGAACGGTTTCAATAAGCTCGCGTTTCCCTGTGTTCTTAACGTTCGCGGTTATCCTGACGCCATTTTCCGTGATTTTACCGGTGTCCGTCTTAACGTCGGTTATCTCGTAATCCGAATAGGTAAGCCCGTAACCGAAGGGATACAGCGCGGCGTTTTTCATATACCTATACGTTCGGTTGTTCATTGAGTAATCCGTAAACTCCGGCAGCTGTTCATCGGCCTTGTAGAAGGTCACAGGGAGCTTGGCCGACGGCGACGCTTTGCCGAACAGCAGCTCCGCGACGGCCCTGCCGCCCAGCGCCCCTGGATACCAGCCCTGGATAATCCCCGGGATATGCCGGTCGGCGTAATCCAGCGCAATCGCGCTTCCCGAGAGGTTTACGGCGATGACCGTCTTCCCGCTGGCTACCGCTATTTTAAGCAGTTCTTCCTGCAGCCCGGGCAGATTAAGGTTTGGCTTGTCGCCGCTGGCGAACTCGTTCCCCTGGTCGCCCTCCTCGCCTTCCAGGCCGGGATCCAAGCCCACGCAGGCGATTATCACATCCGCCTCGGCGCACACAGCGCTCACTTCCGAAAAGCGGTCCCCCGGCTCGCTGAGGCCGCCGACCTTTTCCTTAAAGAGATGGCAGCCCTCGGAATACAGCACCCGGACTTCCGTATCCGCAAGATAATCCTGTATCCCCTCCAAAACGGTTATGTACCGGGAGGCGGTGCCTTCGTAGTTGCCAACCAAAGCCTTGCGGTTGTTGGCGTTGGGGCCAATGACCGCGACGGTTTTAATGCTGTTCTTATCCAGTGGCAGGACGCCGCCCGCGTTTTTTAGCAGGGTTAGGCATTCCCGAGAGGCCCGGAGGTTCAGCGCCTTCATTTCATTGGAGTCCACGGCGGAATAGGGTATGCTATTGTAAGGCGACGCCGCGCCGGTGTCGAATAAACCGAGTTTCATGCGGGTCGTGAACAGGCGGGTAACGGCTCTGTCTATAGTATCCTCGCTGACAAGCCCGTCCTCGACGGCCTGGACAAGATGGACGAATATGTTGCCACAGTTGAGGTCGCAGCCGTTATTAACGGCCATAGCGACGGATTCAACCGCGTTCTTCGTCACCCAATGGAACTCGTGGAAGTCCTTGATTGCCCAGCAGTCGGACACCACATGCCCGTCGAAGCCCCACTCGTCCCGCAGGATATCCGACAGCAGCGTCTTGCTGCCGCAGCAGGGCTCTCCGTTGGTGCGGTTATACGCGCCCATCACGGATTCCACATGGGCCTCCTCGACACAGGCCTTAAAAGCGGGGAGATATGTCTCGGCCATGTCCTGCTTCGTCGCCACGGCGTTGAAGCTGTGCCGTATGTCCTCAGGCCCGGAATGAACGGCGTAATGCTTCGCGCAGGCCGAGGTTTTCATATAATCCCCGTCGCGGCCCTGTAAACCTTTAATAAACGCGACGCCCAGCCTCGACGTTAAGTACGGGTCTTCGCCATAGGTCTCATGCCCTCTGCCCCAGCGCGGGTCGCGGAAGATGTTCACATTTGGCGAAAAAAAGGTCAGTCCTTTGTAAATATCTGTATCCCCGTAGAGCTGCTGGGCATTAAACTTCGCTCTCGCCTCGGTGGATATCGCGTCGGCCACGGTTTCCATCAGTTCCTCGTCAAAAGCCGCCGCAAGGCCGATGGCCTGGGGGAACACCGTCGCTGTGCCAGCCCTCGCGACGCCGTGGAGCCCCTCGTTCCACCAGTTATAAGCCTTGATCCCGAGCCTCGGGATGGCGGGAGCCTTATGGAGCATCTGGCTGACCTTTTCCTCCAGCGTCATCCGGGACACAAGTTCCTTTGCCCGTTCCTTGTAACTGTCCAGTTTTTCTTTGTTTAAAGCGAGTTCCGGCATAATGCGGCCTCCTTAGTTAATATCGAACCTTATATATTCCAAATCCATCTCGCAACCCGGAAGGAATATTAACCGAACCGTCTGAACCCCCGTCACGCGCCTCCCCACAGCGAACCGCGCGGATTGGTATTCTTCGCCTTTCTTTGTGTTTCCATGTGTCTTTGTGGTTGAAGCAAGCTCTATCATACTGGAAACCGTTTCCCCGCAGGCATCCGTAAACGCTATCTGGAACGAGTTCTTCCTGTCCGCTCTCCACGAAACCTCTGCCTCCGCCGCGCCTTCCGCTCCGAAATCCAAATCATTAAACGCGATCGTCACATTATTGCCGATATGCTCAATGGCGTGTTCGCCTATAATGAACGAATCCCCGTATATTCCGTCATTCTGGGCGGCGTACAGCTTTTCAAAGGCACGCTCTAGCCGCTTAAACACGAAACCTTTAATATGTACTTTCTGATCAAAGGTTAAACAGAGCGTCTTAACCCCGAATAGCCGCTTGGGCAGCTTATAGGTCACATCCTGGTACGTGTTCCATACCGAGCCCTTATCATAGCGCGGCGAGCATAGCAGCTCCCCGCCTTCCCCCGGCATTCCCTCCCATATCCCGAAGCTGAACGGCTCTTTATTGAGCGGAAACAGCCACAGGGTTATCTCGTCCGCGCCGGTTTTGCCAAAGTCTATATCAGCAAACCCTACATGGCTCTCCCCTGTGCGCAGCGTAACCACGCCGCGCTCGTTCCCGTTTCCCAGCTCCGTATTGCTGCGGCTGTACAGCCCGCCGGAAACGAAACTGTATGGGTCTATTAATGGTTTGCCATACCCGTTTATAGTCAAGGATATCTGGGAGTACAGAGCGACATGTTCGCCGCCGTTTTTCACGCCGCAGCGGATGAAAACCTCCCCGTCGCCTCTCGGTATAATAACCGCGTTCATATTGTCCCCGGCGGCAGAGAGGCTCCCCAGAGGGCTGTCAATCCCGGAAACATCGGTAAGCCGCCACACCAAATCCTTATAAGCAGCGCCGGCCGGGAACAACTTTGCCGATATATCAAACCCGTCCGCCGTCAACTCTATCTTACGGACGGGTACATCCTTATTATCGATCTCCGCTGTGATTACGCAGTCATCCCCATCGGGCCGGACCACCGCCAACAGTTTACCGTTAAACATCCTGCGGCTGTGGGCGGTGTATTGGTCATAATCCGTCGAATCGCCATTATCCATGCCCAGCAGCGTTCCGCCGGACACGGAGACATTCACCCGGTTATTGGCGTTCTCCACGGGATTGGCTGCGGCGTCCCATGCGGTTATCTCGCAAAAGATCAAATCATCATAACGCCTGTTCTCCAGCTTTAACGACACGGCGTCGCCAAAGGAACGACGCGCCGCCCGCGCTATTTCTTTCCCGTTCCCGTCATAAGCCAGCGCAAGCAGCTCCCCCGGCTCATACGCCACGCGGAAGTCTTTACCCTTTCCCAGCGATACGCCGTTAAGAAACAGCTCCGTCATAGGCGCGTTGGAGCATACCCGCACATCCACAATCTGCCCCGGCGAAAAATCCCAGTACGGATAGACATGCACAAACGGCTCGGCCTTATAATCCGTCCAAGCGGCTTTAAATATATAATACGAGTCCTTAGGGAACCCGGCGGTGTCCACATGCCCAAGATAACTGCTCTTTGAATGATAGGGCGTAGGTTCGCCAATGTAGTCAAAACCCGCCCACACAAACTGCCCCAGCGAAAACCCGGTTTCCGCGTCGTCATTTATACAGCGCTCCACGCTGGCCGCTCCCCAGCTTGTGCGGCTGTTGCCCAAAGCGGAGCATTGGAGGTCGTCGTCGGCCAGCACGGACTTTGCCAGCGGGAAATGATACACCCCCCGGCTTTGCGCCGTCGAACAGGTCTCCGCTCCGTAGATGATCCAGTCTGGATGGGCGTCGTGGTGTTCCTTATAAAGGTTCTCCGCGTAGTTATAGCCCACCGTCTTTATAATATCCGCGCAGATTTGCGTATTCTCCCACGGCATATAGTTGGAGCAGAACGTGACAATGGCATGATCCTTAGGGTCGTGCCGCTTAACGAAGCCCATCAGCATCCTAAGCGTCGCCCCGCCCGTTTCGGCGTCGGCATGGGTATCGTATATCTCGTTCCCCACGCTCCACATAATTACGGAAGGGCAGTTCCTGTCCCTGCGCAGCCACGCGGCGGCGTCCCGCTCTACCCAATCGTCAAAGAACCGGGCGTAGTCATTCGCGTTCTTTGGAAGCCGCCATATGTCCAACAGTTCCGACATTACCAAAAAACCCATAGAATCCGCCAGTTCCATAAAAGCCGCCGCAGGCGGGTTATGGGCGGTGCGTATCGCATTCACTCCCATGCCCCGCAGGATTTCCAGCTGCCGTCTGGCCGCGCCTTTATCAAAGGCCGCGCCCAGCGCCCCCAGGTCATGGTGCATACACACGCCGTTCAGCTTTACCCGCCGCCCGTTAAGGAAAAAGCCTTTGTCGGTTGTGAACGCTGTCTCGCGAAGGCCAAAGCGGGTTATTTCGCTGTCAACGACCGCGCCGCCGATAATAAGCTCGGTCTTTAGGTGGTACAGGTTTGGGGCGTCAATATCCCACAGCAGCGGATTGTCAATAATCAATCCGCCGGTTTCTACGACAGAATGCTTAACTTCATAGTCTCGCCCGCCGGCGCGTATCTCCGCCTCGGCTTCAACAATCCACCGCCCGCCATCCAGCTTACGCGGCGTTACATATATCCCGTCGGATACGATATGCGCCGGATTCTTTATCTTGAGAAAAACATCCCGGTATATCCCGGCTCCCGTGTACCATCTGGAACTTTGCGACAGGTAATTGACACGCAGCAGCAGCGTATTCATGCCCTTCCTGTCAATAAACCCCGTTACATCGAATTCAAAAGCGGTATAGCCATACTTCCATTCTCCGGCGGATTTATTATTAACGAACAGCTCGCAGTCCATATAAACCCCGTCGAAGCGCAAAAAAACAAGGCTGTCATCTTCAAAGCCATCCAAAGAACCGGCATCAAATGTCTTCTTATACCATCCCACGCCGCTTTTGTAGAGGTTTCGCGTGTCGCAGATAAGCCAGTCGTGGGGAATCCTAACGGGCACGAAGCCCTTCGGCTCATCTTTGGCGAAGAGCCAACCGTCATTGAACGTAAGCGATATGCCCAATAAAACCAGCCCGTTCCTATTAAATTTTACCTGAGAATCGATCCATAAATGACAGCATCTTAATCAGCATATCCGCCAGCCCGTCGTCAATGCTTTTCCAGCAGTAGGTATACCCGGGAAAGTAATTGCAAAGCCGGTATTCCTTGGCTCCGTATGTAATCACGGTATGGGAATGCGGCCGCTTACCCGTTTTATCGGTTTGTACGCAGTACCCGCATTTATCGCATTTCTTTGTTTGCCTTACGACAAAGGCTTGAAGCTCTTCGTCCATTGATTCAAAGGATTCCAAATATGGCTTCATCCCGCCGGGTACGCACAAGCCGAGTGACGCCGGGTTCCTTGTGTAATCGTCATATTGCGCCGCTATGCCGGTATGATTGATCTTATATTCAAACCCGCCGCGCGGGGGTTCGGGGCTCCACTTGGGATTGACGATCGAAAGCGTCAGATTGCAATCGCTGGCCGTAACATTATAGACATCATACCGCTTATAGCCATGAGCAAGCATCCAATGCTCCAGTCTTCTGAATCCGGGCTCGCCCAGCAGCCGCGCATAGATATCTGATGTATACGGATAATCGGCG
>JAISVU010000109.1 GCA_031271375.1 Clostridiales bacterium
ATACTATTTTGATTTTTGATTATCGAAAAATTTACACGCGGGCCCACACCGTTCCAATTGAGGGACTTCCTGGAGATTTGATCCCCCTATCCCTTTCCATTTCTTCCAACCGCATAGATAAAGGATATCTGAGTATGCTCTATAGAATTAATTGTGCTTTAATTGGCAAGCCTTGAATCCCATTTAGTTGACACAAGCATAACTGTAAATCCCGAAAAGTAGACACGAAGCAAAACTTGAATTCAAAATACTGGACATTTGACTATTTTCAAATGTCTTAATAATCGAACGCTTCCCATCATTCCGATGCCTCTTTCCACGGCCATTTGTCGTCATAATAATGTTCTGCAATGTATTTCTGCTTGGCATATGAAAGGCTTGCTATCCTCGCCATAGCTGCGGCGCGTCCGCTGAGATGTTCCTCTTTGGTCTTGTAGAATGAATAATTCGCGCATTTTGCGTCATACAGCGCGATGCACATCCTGCCGACACGGGCGAAGCAATCTGACCTATCCATAAATCCCCCACAAAGCGAAACGCCCGCCTAACCAGCGGGCATTCACATATTTTACTGATACAATTATAGCACACTTTTTGTCAAACAGCCCGCCAGATAACCGCCAACTTTTATCCGAACAACAGAAGCTGTAATCGGTGCAGGGCCTTGCTTCGAAGCCGCTCGACATGCCGCTCTGAGAAGTGGCTTTCTGTCATAATCCTCGCGGTCGAACCTGATCGGTATGACACGCCCATATATGATTCCCGAAGAATATATCGCTCATCGTCTGATAAGGCGTTCCACGCCGGTTTGAACCACGCCATGTACTCCACGGCGGCGCGGTAGCGTTCGCGCAGGATATCCAGCGTGTCCAGTTTGCTGGACAACCTGTCCTCACCTGCTTTGGGATTATGGGCTATGGGCAGGCCGTCCGGCACGGAGCTATGGGGAGACGCCATCTGCTCGTATATGTTTTTTAGGTTGTCCGGCGTGTTAGCTATTATAACGCTCATGCTGTCGTAATCCCGCAGGGCCGCTTTCGTGGCTGCTGTTTTGTCAATGTATTTCAAAGCTATGCTCAATTCGTTTATCCTCCAATAAGGTTTGTTCCGGGATTTAGATTTCCGTGCTATCGGCAGAGAAAGTCACGCTATTGTTCCCATAGCTATTGGGATTCTGCCCGCAGTCCACGAGACACCATGTGCACCACTCGCCGACATTGGGATATCGCTTTCCGGGATTCTTATGCCGGGCGATAGCCGGAAGCACAACCGCGCGCATCCATGCCTTCAACGACTCTGCGGAGATTAAAAACTTCTTGATTTCCCGCGCTTGTCCGATGTACAGTAAGATATGCTGTATCCGCTCCCTCGTCTTCTCGCTCAGGCTGTTGTAAAGCCCATAGGCGTACAATTTCAGTTGCGGATTGTCTATGACCTCGACAGGATGCCGTCCGCTTTTGTAATCGATTATACCCAACACTCCGAGGTTCGGGATAACAAAGCCTATGTCGACATAACCGTAACAGTCGTCGCATATCTGAAGCTGCTTCTCGCTTATCGCCTCACAGCCGTCCATGCCTTTATACCTGAAATAAAGCTCCGCAATTCTTATAAGGGTGACGCTGTCATCGTTCGTGTTGGCAATAATATGTTGCCTAGCGGTTTCAAAATCCCTTAGCTCTAACGCCTTTTCCAACACATCGTGCAGTTTTGTGCCTTTGTCTGCGGCACTGGTTCCCCAAGGCGGGGCAAACCGGGGTAAGCCCTCGTCAACCGCTAAGGGGCAGTGAAGCCATTTATGGCTCCCCGAAGGGCTGTAAAGCGCGTGCTTTCTATCTTCCATGATTAACCGTCCTAACCTTGTTTTGATTGGGCTTCCTCAAACTCGCCATCCTCATAAAGCTTCGCCTGTGCCGCCGGATACCAAAGCCCGTCAGCGAAGCGGTAAAGAATATCGGAAGCGCATTTGTAGCAGTGGAATTGCCCGGTATGCCTGTTGATCGCGACGCTGTCCGAGCCGCAGACGCCGCATTCCATTTTCTTTTGCTTATACGGCGTCCCGTCTTTTTTAAGCTTCTGCGGGATGTGCTCCAAACGCTTCCAGTTCATCGGAGCCGCGTTGCTGGCTGTGCTTTCAAGCTCTATCAGGATATCAATATACTTCTTGGCGTAGTAGTCGTGGTTGATGCTCGGAACCGCGTCTGGGATGCGGTCGTTAAGCAGCAACGCCGATTGGCTGAGAGTGGTGATCTTTACTGTGTTTGCGCCGTCCTGAACCGTGGTGATCCTCTTTATCGGTTTACCGCCGATTACTTCCACATAGCGCAGTTCTTTTTCGGGGATGAGATCATCGCCATATTGGAACTGTTGGGTGGCAGGGTATTCTTTACCCTTGTGTGTGGCGGTAAACAGCGACTTCTTCGCGGATTGAGAGAGGCAGTAGTCAAGCGTGGTGATTTCGGCGTCCGGTGTAAGCAAACGCTTGACGACGTAACGGGGCAAGGAGCTGTTATAGTTAAGGGCAAAGCGCCCGTTGCTTGAGAGTTTTCCCTTGGCGTCAACCTCCGCGTGGTTGTTCATGTCAAGCTGAATGAGCGTGGTGAAACAGTCCCGCTCAAGCTCACACCCGACGACCGCCTCAATTTCGGCCTGTGAACGCTGTAATTCCCCGGCGTCAGGTTCGCTTTGGCAGACGACGATAATACCGTCCGTGTTGATGTGAACCACCTGCCCGAACCTGCTCATCACTTCGGCGAGCCAGAGCAGTCCCAGCTGGCCGCGCAAAACCATACTGTTGTTTACAGCGGGGTTATAAATGGACGAATACGGAAACTTAAGCCTCCCCGATACGGAGTTCATCGCGAGCTTGTACCCCAGTTGCGCCTGTTTGCCGGCGGCTTTGAGCTCGGCGCGGCGCTCATAAAACTCACGCATAGTATCGCCGTATTCCCAAACGGACATCAGCAGGTGCGGATACCAGCTTTTATAGTCATAATGCAGGATAGCCGCGCAGTTCTCACCGACCGTCCACTTTCCTGCAATAGAGCCGTGTACGCCGCCAATACCGACCTGTATAAGTAAGCCCTCAAACGCA
>JAISVU010000119.1 GCA_031271375.1 Clostridiales bacterium
CGATGTTGAGGCCGTTGCGGCTGTGGCCCATGAGCACGGCATCCCGCTTGTCGCCGACAACACATTTCTCACGCCCTACCTCTTCCGGCCCTTCGAGCACGGAGCGGATATCGTAATCCACTCGGCTACGAAATACATCGACGGCCACGGTTCCTCCACAGGCGGTGTGATTGTTGACGGCGGCCGCTTCGATTGGGAGGCCTCGGGCAAGTTCCCGCGCCTGACGGAGCCGGATCCCAGCTACCACAACCTTAATTTCGCCAAAACCTTCGGGAACGGCCTTGCGTTTATCACAAGGGCCAGGGTATGCCTGCTGCGTGACCTCGGCCCGTGCCTTAGCCCGTTCCATTCCTTCCTGTTCATTCACGGCCTTGAAACCCTGTCCCTGCGTATGGAACGCCACGCGGATAACGCGCTCAAAGCGGCACAGTTCTTAAATTACCACGAGAATATCGAAACCGTCACGTACCCGGGCCTCCCTTCCAGCCCGTACTACGACCTGGTAAAGAAATACTTCCCCAAAGGGCCTGGAGCCGTGTTCAGCGCCGTCATAAAGGGCGGAAAAGAAGGCGCGAAAACCTTCATCGCGCGGCTAAAGCTCTTCTCGCTGGTGGCTAACCTGGGCGATGTACGCAGCCTCGTCATCCACCCCGCAAGCACAACACACTCGCAAATGTCCGATGCGGAGCTGGTAACAGCCGGCATCAGCCCCGGAGCCGTGCGCTTCTCCATCGGCACGGAGCACATTGACGATATTATTGAGGATTTAAGGCAGGCATTGACGTTCTAGGGGCTAGGGACTAGTACCTTAGGAGCTAGGCGCTAGGTAAAATCATAGAAATAAGCCGGCTGCTTTACAGGAACCGGCTTATTTTAGTTGTGCTCTTTGAGTTCTTTGTGTATTAGTGCCTTTGTGTTCTTTGTGGCGATAATTATGTTACTTTTTATCAGCTGCCTGATTCACCAACAGCGTATGGGCGTTATCCATCATAATCTTAATGTAATCTGTATTTGGTTTGATGGTTCCGGTAAGGACGCCCAGCCAGTGTTCCCGCTCGGTTATAATCCCGTCGGCAATGGCGTTGTCAACGGTAATCTCTTCCGGCGTTTTGACGACGGGTTTGGCAGGTTTTGGCTTCGCTGCGGGTTTTACCGCGGGTTTCGCTGCGGGAGCAGCCGCTGTGTCCGCGGTTTGCGCCTTATCATCTGCCGCTTTAGTAATCGCGGCTTTAACGTCTGCCCTGAAGGTATCCATGCTCTTGTTAAACTTGGGGAACCAGTGCATAACGTCGCTGTGGTTGCTGGCTATGCCTAAAGTATATCCTTCGCTGTGGCATATAAGCGACGGCTTCTCCGGCTTGATGTTATAAGTAACGCAGAGCATCGCACACAGATCGACGGCCTCCTGATACACCTTTGCGAAATAGCCCGCATCGGTGAGGGCGTCCTCGCATATCTCGAATCCGATATGGGTGTCGTTGGCTTTACCGCCGGCGTGCCATCCCCGCATCTCCCACGGAAGTGTTTGATACGCAGCGATAGCCCCGCTCTTGAGCTTGCCGATGAACCCGTGTACGCACACCTCGCGGTTGTCGGGCAAGGGGCGGTTCCAGTCGTTGTTACCCGTGTTGGGGCCAAGAAGCCCGTCATCAGGGCCGACATAGCGGCAGAGGTTGGGGTTGTTCGCACCCGTGGAATGAACCATGATCCCGGCGGGTTTAATCTTTTTCCCGCTTTTGTAACAGTTGTTGTTCGTTAGCAGCAGTGTGTGTAAATCCATATTACCACCCCTTATTTTTTGTATATCATATGACAAGTGGCGGGGAAAGTGTTCTTGTTTCATCAGCATACACCGGTTGAATAGTACAATCATAATATACGGATATACAACATGTACCGGAGTGAGCCGCGATGTCATTACCCAGTTTACCGAACATGCCTACGCGTGAAGAAGCGCTGCGTGCCATATTGGCCTCAATAGCGATGGAAGAAGCCGCGCTCAGTGGCCTGCTTCGCGCCGAGGGGGAAAAGGTTCGGTACGTCTCCGAATACCTTAAGAACCACCCCAGCGACGAGAGCCTTTCTCAACTGGCCCTAATGGAGCGAAACACGCGGTATATGATCGAATCTATCGCGGAGATGCAGATACTCCTTAAAAGCAAGATGCGCACGGCCCTAGATTATATGGAGCCGCCTGGATTTGGCGAGAACGCGCCTGTGGAGCAGCCTCCTGGCCCGCCTGACCCGCCTGATCCTCCTGACCCTCCGGAGCCGCCGGAACCGCCCGAATTGCCGCGAAAAAGGCCGTGTCTCCCGTGTGTGCCAGAGTTCCGTAGTATTGAGCGCTGCTGGCATAGGGGCAGTCTCCTGCGCTTAGAGCAGTATTTTTACTGCAATGACGGGATAGAGTTATGCAGAAACCGCTGCGGACAGTCTATCTTATTGCCGTTTGGCAGAACCTATAAGATAGAGTTTGACTTTGACTTTATGAAAGAGAAAAGGCAAACGATAGAGATTGAAATGATAATTGAGTATGGGAAATGCGACCGTTTCACCCAGGTTTTCACATCAGGAGAATGGGAGAGCGGCATAAGCGGTTCTTTGACCTGGGAATCGCCGCTGCGCTACAGCGGGCAGGCGCTGTCGTTTAAGCTGCTGTCTCCGGGGGCTTTACGCGTCGCTAAAGCGCGGATCTGGGTACAAGAAACACTGTAACAGCCGCCACCAATAAATAGAGCCGCGACAGTTATGAAGTAACTATCTCGGCTCTGGGCTCTTCTTTTTCTCGGCTCAATTAAGCGTTCTTTCTGTACTGCTGGTTCCTTGCCCTGTGTTTGGCATGGGCTTTTACAATGGGCTGGCGGTTTTCGTTATGCACTATATTGTGCGTGAATTCGCCGGTCTCGTCGTCGCGTGTTATCACGCATTTTTCCACGGTCTCGTCCGAGGGTATTTCAAACATAATGTCGGTCAGGATATTTTCAACAATCGAGCGCAAGCCGCGGGCTCCGGTCTTGCGTTCCATAGCCATACTGGCGATGGACTTCAAAGCCTTTTCGTCAAACTCAAGCATCACGTTATCCATCTCAAAGAGCAGCTTGTATTGCTTTACCAGCGCGCTCTTAGGCTCGGTAAGGATGGAGAGCAAGGCGTCCATATCCAGGTTCTCCAGCGTGACAATAGCGGGAAGCCGGCCGACAAGCTCGGGAATAAGGCCATACTTGGTCAAGTCCTGCGGGAGTATTTTCTTCAGCAGATCGTCCTTCTGCTTTTCGGTGAGGTTAGCGGACTCGTTGCCGAAACCGATGACCTTTTTATTTAGCCGCTGCTCGATGATTTTGTCCAGGCTGTCAAAAGCTCCGCCGCAGATGAACAGAATGTTCGTGGTGTCCATATGAATGAACTCCTGCTGCGGATGCTTCCTGCCGCCCTGGGGCGGGATGTTTGCCACTGTGCCCTCAAGTATTTTAAGCAGGGCCTGTTGGACGCCTTCGCCGCTGACATCGCGTGTTATGGACACATTTTCCGATTTCCTTGCGATCTTGTCAATTTCATCAATGTAAATGATCCCGCGCTCGGCGCGGTCAACATCGCCGTCGGCGGCTTGAATAAGCCTGAGCAGTATGTTCTCCACATCCTCGCCCACATAACCTGCCTCTGTAAGGCTCGTCGCGTCGGCTATAGCGAAGGGGACGTTCAGCAGCTTGGCCAGATTTTGGGCAAGGAAGGTCTTCCCTACGCCTGTCGGGCCGATAAGCAGGATATTGCTCTTCTGCAGTTCAACATCCTCATGGGTCTCGTTTGTCACCAAGCGTTTATAATGGTTGTACACCGCGACGGAAAGGGCTTTTTTCGCAGCGTTCTGCCCTATGACGTATTGGTCGAGGAACTCTTTGATTTCTTTCGGCTTTAATACCTTAAAGTCCTCGTCAAAGTCATAGTCGCCGGATCCGTCGGTGTACTTTTCGTTAAGAATTCCCACGCAGATGTCAACGCACTGATCGCAGATAAAGACGTTTGGTGAGCCCGCGATAAGGGTGCGCACTTGATCTGTGGTCTTTCCGCAAAAAGAGCAAGTAACCTGCCCTTTAATCTCGTTTCTAGGAGCCATTTGGCATCTCCTTTAAAATCCTTATTTACCGCTCTTATAGAATATTTCGTCAATTATTCCATAAGATTTAGCTTCCTCGGCAGTCATATAATGATCGCGCTCGGTGTCGCGCTCGATAACGTCGATGGGCTGCCCGGTCATCTCCGAAAGCATTTGGTTGAATTTAACCCTTGTTCTGATCAAGTGCTCGGCATGTATCTTAACGTCTGAAGCCTGGCCTCTCGCGCCGCCTGACGGCTGGTGAATCAGTATTTCGGAGTTGGGCAGGGAATACCGCTTGCCCTTCGCGCCGCCCGCAAGGAGGAACGAGCCCATGCTGGCCGCCATGCCAATACATATTGTAGATACATCGGCCTTGATATACTGCATTGTGTCGTAAATTGCAAGACCCGCGGTTATTGACCCTCCGGGGCTGTTAATGTAAAAGCTTATGTCCTTATCCGGCGCTTCCGCGTCCAGGAATAAGAGCTGGGCTATTATAAGCCCCGCCGTAACATCGTTGACCTCGTCGTGCAATATCACAATCCGGTCTTTTAACAGACGGGAGTATATGTCATACGAACGTTCTCCCCTGCTGGTTTGCTCTACTACTACCGGAACTAAACTCATAATGTCCTCCTTATAGGAATCAAGAAATAGGTGCTAGGCGCTTGGTTCTATCTCAACCGCGTTCTCTGTTACATGTTTAAGGGCTTTTTGAACTATTATATCCAAAACCATTGAGTCGCGTTCCCTCTTGGTCAGCGTCTCTTTGAGCTTTTCGACATCCAGCCCGTAATCCGCAGTCATACTGTTCAGCTCGGCGTCGATGTCCTCTTCGGTGGCTGTGAAGCCTTCCTTCTTAGCGACGGTTTCAAGGGCAAGGCGGGCCGTTACATTTCTTCGGGCCGGTTCAAGGTAAGATTGGAACAGGCTCTCCTCTGTATGGCCCGAACTTTCCATAAACCTGTCAAAACTCATACCCTGTGAGTAAAGCGAGCGTTCGAAGTTCTGTATAATATGTTCGCATTCGGCTCCTATCATAACTTCCGGGACATTGACCTCGGTACGCTTCACCAGCTCAGTAATGATAAACTCTTCTTTTTCGCGTTTCGCGTCATGCTCGCGGCGTTCTAGCAGCCTCTCCCTCATGTCTTCGCGGTATTCGGCAAAGGTGTCAAACTCCGAAACATTTTGGGCAAAATCGTCGTCGGCCTCGGGAACCTCTTTTTCGTGAGCTTCGTTTAATGTTACCTCGAACCTGGCGGGCTTTCCCTTGAGGTGCTCCGCGTGGTAATCATCAGGGAAATTAACGTCAACCAGACGGGTTTCGCCTACAGTCATCCCGATCATCTGCTCCTCGAAGCCGGGGATAAAACGACCGCTTCCAATAACCAGCTCATAATCTTCAGACTTGCCGCCGTCGAAAGGCACGCCGTCAATAAAACCCTCGAAGTTGATTCTGGTTATGTCACCGTTTTTAAGCCCGCGTTCGCTGACGGGGGAGTACCTTGCGTTCTTCTCGCGTTCAAAGGCTATCTCACGGTCTATATCGTCTTCCGTTACTTCCATATTTATACGCGGATATTCAAGGCCCGTATATGATGAAACAACAGCCTCGGGCTTGACCCATACCTCGGCGGAGAACTCCGCGCCTTTTGCGGTATCCGCGCTCTCTAATTTAAAGATAGGCCTTGAGACGGGCTCAAGCTCATCTGCGACGCTGGTCAACATTTCCTCATATACTGCGGGCAGTATGTTGTTTATCGCGTCCTCATAGAAAAAATCCTTGCCGTACCGGGCTTCGATCAGTTTTCGCGGCGCTTTTCCCGCCCTGAACCCAGGAATCCTGAGCCGTCTTTTATTCTCTTCGTAGGTGTCGGCTACCGCCTTCTCAAACCTGTCCGGCCCGATCGAAAACATTATCTTGACTTTGTTCGGCTCTAATTGCTCAACGCCCGACACCCGGACATTATCCTCAGACAAAAAAAATCCTCCCAACATTATCGTACCATAATCCCGCTTATTATACCATAACCATACGGATGGTGACAACACTTATTTTTTAAGCTCCGTTAAAGGTTTATGTGTTATATTAATTGCGGGGATGATCCGCATGAATTATCGCATGGACAGCTCCCGTTCCCGAACGCAGGCAGCGGGGGAGGGCGGCTACGGTCTGGGCCTCTCGATAGCGAAGGCCGCAGTGCAACGTTCCGGCGGGACGATCGCCGCTCACAGCGGAGGAAATGAGACGGTATTTACGATAACGCTGCGGGCGGTATGAAGTAATTAAATTATTTAAATGTCACAAAAGCTGCTTGAGCCGCGTTATACCAGTGAAGCCGGTTTCAAACGCAACACAGCGGAGAGTGATTATATGGAAGATATTACCACAACGCCGGACTATAACTTCGCCGAAGAGGACGAAAACATGCTGAGGGAGGTTATTGACCGCTATAGCCAGCCAATCCTCAGGTACTGCCATCACATACTGTGCAGCTATGCCGACGCCCAGGACGCCGCGCAAACGACGTTCATCAAGGCCTATGAAAACAGAAGCCGTTATAAAAACGGCGCTTCTCTGACTGCCTGGTTATACCGCATAGCCTACAGGACATGTATTGATATGATCAGGCGCAGGCGGTTTTTAATCCTGCCTGAAAAGCCCGTT
>JAISVU010000271.1 GCA_031271375.1 Clostridiales bacterium
TAAAGCGCTGACGCTGAGTTATGACGACGGCACGATACACGACCGTAAAATGATTGAAATTATGAATCATTACGGGATAAGAGGCACCTTTCACCTAAACGGCGGCTTGTTAAATGAGGGCGGGCGTTTGACATCAGCGGAAATACCAGCTCTCTTCGACGGGCATGAGGTTTCCTCCCACACATTGACCCACCTACCCATTGCCCGCTGCCCTCTGCATCAAGTGTCACGGCAAATACTTGACGACCGCGCGGTTTTAGAAAACATCTTGCAGTATCCCGTCAGGGGGATTTCATACCCATACGGTTCTTATACACAAGAAATCAAGCAATTGCTTCCCGCGCTGGGAATTGAATATGCCCGCACCGTTGACAGCAGCCATATGTTTACGCAGCCCGTCGATTTTCTTGAATGGAAAGCAACATGCCATCACAATGAAAATCTTCTTGAACACACGCAAGAATTCATCCAGCTGCTAAAAAGGCCCTATCTCTATCTGTTTTACGTCTGGGGGCACAGTCATGAGTTTGAACACCACAACAACTGGAGCTTATTTATAAACTTTTGCGAGAAGATAGGCGGCAGGGACGATATTTGGTATGCGACAAATATAGAATATCTCGACTACTGTAAAGCGCTTTGTCAACTGCGTTTTTCAGCGGATTGCAGTTTTGTTTTCAACCCGACCATCATTGACCTTTGGATTTCGATTGGAAACAACACGATCCACATCCCTAAAGGAAAACAGATATCTATTAACGAGTGTGAGTGAGCAAACCAGCAGCTTTGCTTGACACTCAGAAAGGGTTATATATGGGTAAGCGTTTCAGTATTTATTCAGAGAGTACGGCGGGTGTCATATTCACACTGCCGTTTATAATCGGCTTTCTGCTGTTCATGGTCGTGCCAATGATTATGTCGCTCTATTACGCTTTCAGTGATTTTAATATACTGTCGCCGCCTGTCTTTTCCGGGCTCAAAAACTTTAGGGAAATGTTCAAGGATGAGACCTTCTGGCAATCCCTAAGAGTCACTGTGTTTTATGCTGTCGTGTCCGTGCCGCTCAAGCTGGCCTTCGCTCTTGCCATCGCGGTGCTGCTGAAGAAAACCACAAAGGCGTCTGGCATGTACAGGGCCATGTATTATTTGCCTTCTATCATCGGAGGCTCTGTTGCGGTATCCATCCTTTGGAAGCGAATGTTCGCCATGGACGGCATGATTAACCGGGTTCTGCACTCTATCGGCATAGAAAACACACCCGCGTGGCTGGGAAACAAAAACACGGCTATCTGGACGCTGATTCTTCTTACGGTTTGGCAGTTCGGCTCCTCAATGCTGATATTCCTCTCCTCGCTAAAGCAAATACCGACGTCCTTTTACGAGGCCTCTACGGTGGACGGCGCAGGCAGGGCAAGGCAGTTTTTCAGTATCACACTGCCACTTTTAACGCCGACAATCTTCTTCAACCTGGTAATGCAGATGATTAACGGCCTTCTGGCCTTTACCCAGAGCTACATCATTACGCAGGGACAGCCGCTCAATTCCACCTTGTTCTACATGGTCTACATGTACCAGCAATCATTTGAATTCTACAGCACCGGATACGGGGCTGCGCTTGCGTGGATGATGCTTGTGGTCGTTTCGATTGTCACCAGCCTGCTTTTTGCCACCAGAAAGCGCTGGGTTTATGACGGAGGTTTTTGAGATGCAGGTGAGGATAAGGAAGTTTTTTTATCACCTCTTTGTGTTCGCTTTCGGGCTTGTGATGATTTACCCGCTTCTGTGGATGATTATGAGTTCCTTTAAGGAGTCGAACACGATTTTTACAACGGCGGGCACGTTGATTCCGGAAAACTTTGTGCTCTCGAATTACAGCACCGGCTGGAAAGGCTTTGCCAAAATCAGCTTCGCCAGATTTTTCAATAACTCGTTCTTTATCTCTGTGACGGCGACTCTTGGAACCGTGGCGTCCTCCTCGCTGGTGGCCTTCGGACTGTCTCGCTGCCGCTTCCGTGGCCGTAGGCTATTGTTTGTCGCCATGCTGCTGTCTATGATGCTGCCAGCGCAGGTGATGATGATACCGCAGTATATCTGGTATCAACGTCTGGGCTGGGTCGGCTCATATTTGCCGTTGATTGTGCCGTACTGCTTCGCCATTCAGGGTTTTTTTGTCTACCTGATGGTCAATTTCATCGACGGTATCCCTCGTGAGTTGGACGAAGCCGCCAAAATCGACGGTTGCTCTTACTATTCCACATATGCGAGAATTATGTTGCCCCTAATGGTGCCCGCCATTGTGACGGCGTGCATATTCTCCTTTATGTGGAGATGGGATGATTTTCTCTCAGCGCTGCTGTATGTCAACCGCTCGGAGCGAAATCCGGTATCAATGGCGCTGAAGCTATTCTCAGAGCCTGTCGCATCCTCAGATTACGGCGCCACGTTCGCGATGTCGGCGCTGTCTCTGTTGCCCGCCGTAGCCATATTCATCTTTTTCCAAAAATATTTGGTGGAGGGTATATCCACGACCGGCCTTAAAGGTTGATTGTCAGAAAATATAAGTGTACAATGCAGAGGGAGGGATTATATTGAGCTTATATGTTGGCGCCAACTACCACCCCCACGATTGGGAACCGGAGCGTTGGAGGACTGACATCGACTTGATGAAG
>JAISVU010000311.1 GCA_031271375.1 Clostridiales bacterium
GTCGAGGCGTTCGGGACGCCGGCCGTTTTCATGGTAACGGAAGGCAGCTTCGTAAGCACGCTCTCAGTGGAACCCTTGACGATGTAGTCCAGAGAAGCGTGCAGCACCTCGCACATTTCCGTTAGTTTATCCAAACTGGGCGTGCGCAGTCCGCGCTCAATCAACCCTACGTAGGAAACCGAGAGATCAACTACTTCGGCAAGTCTCTCTCTGGTCATCCGATTCAGTTCCCGCATCAGTCTCAAGCGGTATCCTAAGTCTTTTTTCACTCTTTTTCTCCTCCTCAGTGTACTTTGAATAGCATTTGTAGAAAATAATTCTGTTGAAAAACAGCGGATAATACTGTATCCTATACTAAAGCCCGCGGATATCCGCGCCGCGCAAACCGCCGAAAGGAAGAATCTATGCTAAAATCTCTTAAACGGGGCCGTTCATTCTATATATCGCTGCTGTCCTTTATGGGACCCATAATTATGCAGAACATCATCAACTCGTCCGCCGGGTTCATCGACACTATGATGGTCGGAAGCCTGGGGCAGGATCCTGTCGCGGCGCTCTCTATCGCGAACACCCCGTTCTTTATCGCGATGCTGGTCATCTTCGGCCTGCAAAGCGGAGGCTCGGTTTTGATCAGCCAGTATTGGGGGAAACGCGACATCAGCACTATCAACCGCGTGATGGGCATAAGCTGGGCGTTTGCCCTGTCTTCGAGCTTGTTATTCGCCACAGCGATGTTCTTCTTTCCCGAGAAGCTAATGGGCCTTATCACCAACAACGCCGTTTTGATCGACATCGCCGCGAGGTACGGGAAAATAGTGTCATTTTCCCAGGTGCTAAGCGCCTTTGTCACAATATACATCGGTGCGAGAAGATCCTGCGAGAGCCCGCGCTTCGGATCATATGTTATGATCGCGAGCGTTCTGTCTAACATAGTCTTCAACTATATATTCATATTCGGAAAACTAGGCGCGCCCGTGATGGGCGTGGAAGGCGCAGCTCTCGGAACCGCTCTTTCCAGAGTCGTCGAGGTAATAATCACGGTGTCATACATCCTCTTTGGTGACCGCGCCAAGCTGCTTCCGATAAAAATCAAGTTCCTTTTAAAGCCCGGAAAACTTATCGTTAAGGACTTTTTCAGGTACTCGGCCCCGGTGATGCTGAACGAGCTGTTATGGTCCTTTGGGGTTTCCCTGTATGTCGTCATTTACGGGCACATGGCGGCTTCGGGGGATATTATGGCAGCGTTTTCCCTTGCGGGGAATATCGGCCGCGTTATTACCGTGGTAATCTTTGCAGTGGCCAATACGGCGGCAGTGTTTATCGGCAAGGAAATCGGTTCGGGCGGCACGCGCCGGGAGGTTTTCGACCTGGGCAGGACATTTACCGTCCTTGCCATAATCTCCGGCCTTGCCAGCGGCCTATTAATCATTATTACCCTTTTTTCAATAATACAACCATTTGTCTTTCCGCTGATAGGCCTGTCGGAATCCGCTCGCCGCATCTGTACGTTAATGCTCTTAGTTGACGGCATAATTCTGGTCTGCCGGTCGTTTAATACAACCATAATTGTCGGGCTGCTTAGGGGGGGCGGCGATGTGAATTACTCGCTGTTCCTCGACACCGGCTCCATCTACCTGTGGGCCGCGCCTCTCGCCGCCCTGTGCGCGTTCGTGTTTAAGCTGGACATCCTGTGGGTATACATTGCGGTTATCAGCGAGGAGCCGATCAAAGCGTTGTTCGGCTTCCTGCGCTTCAAATCCGCCAACTGGATAAGCAATGTAACCCGCGAGCTTAACTAACTCACCTATTACCTAAAACCTATTACCTGGCACTATCTCAATCCTCCGCAGGAGGATTGAGATAGTGCCTCCTACATACTGGGGTATAGTATATGCTCGACCCTTCCATATCTACGTCTCCCATCACTACATTGTCTCCGCTGTACTGCGGGACGCCGTTCACCCTCAGTAGGTTCTTAGTCGCCTTGCTTGAGCAGTATTGGCAGACATTTTTTACTTCCTCAATCGTGTCTGCCCAGTACATCAGCGCCGCGCTGCCATCGAAGAGTTCCCCGTCTATGTATGAACAACGCAGCCCGTAACATAAAACCGGTATGTTCAGCTTATCAACCACAACAGCCAGCTGCCGCACCTGATCCTTTGTAAGAAACTGGGCTTCCTCGACAAGAATGGCCTCAACAGGCTTCTCGCTTACCCGCGCTTGAGTGAAAGCGAATAAATCCTCACTGTCGCTGATCAGCGCCGCAGGAAGCGACGTCACAATGGCCCGGGACTTAACCTCAATCTTAATACCCCACCGGGTATCTTTGTCGGGCTTTATTATGATAACATTTTTACCCTGATTTATATAATTATGTGCGACCATCAAGAGGTTGGCGGTTTTGCCGCTGTTCATCGCGCCATATCTGAAGTATAGTTTTGCCACTTGGTTCCTCCATTTGTGGTTATTGCGGCAATATCGTATTAAACGCCGTTTTTCATCGATACCTTAGGTGTTTCGACGTAACACAATATAAATAGTATGCAATAGATAGTATAAATTGTCAAGGTTTTACAGCAAAAAAAAAGAGGAAATTTATTACATAAAATAAACGATTAAATATACTCACATAATGTGATTATATTACATATTCTTTCTGCCCAGTATAATAATATAACCCCCTGTTAAACTGGACAGACAGGGGGAAATATAATTGCACATTATAACCATCATAAGGCGCTTTTATGGATGAAAGTAAGAATGTCCGTAAGAGGCGCTTCATCTACATGTCCTGGATTTTCATAATCCGCCGGAACGCCCATGCCTGTTTCGCTGAAGCTGGGCGTGAAAAGATGGGTTAGGTTATCATATACCGCGAGCTGTACATTGCCCATACCGGACGTTAGCTCTTCGTATATTGAAAAGTCCCTCTCGAAGCGCACCTGGTAATCCATCTTTCCTTGCTGGATTAGGATAGGGCCTTCAAAAGCGGTCAAAGTCTCGCTTATGGGCAGTTTGGCCATGTGAACGAAGTAATGAGCGGGATTGCCGAAAATAAGCATGTCCTTTAACTCATCCCCGGGCAAATCCATCGCAATGACGAACTTTTCGTATTCAGCCTTAGCTTCCATTATGAGGGCTTCCCTTTCCTCATCGGACAGAGACGCCTCCAGGCCATACAGGTATTCCATCTGCTCAACCATGATCTCGGGTAAGGCCCGCGTTGTCCCCGCCATTATTATCATACCAGCGAAACCGCCCTCATCCGCGATAACCGGGGCCAGCATACCGCCCAGGCTATGGCCCAGCACATATATCCTGCCTGGGTCAATCCGAGGGTCAGCCTCCAGGAGCCTCTTTGCCAAAATCGCGTCGTCGATGACCTCTTCGTAAACGGTAAAATTCATACCGTATATAGCATAGAACGACTGCCCGTGGGCATAAGGACGCTTGTCATAACGCAGCACCGCGATACCCTGGGCAGACAAGTAATCGGCTATGTCTTTAAATGGTTTGTTCGGGCCGATTGTCTCGTCCATGTCATTCGGGCCGGAGCCGTGGACGAGGACGACGGCGGGAACAGGCGCATCGGATTGCGGCATGGACAACACGGCGTCCAGCGGGAAGTCCGTTCCTTTGCCTACGATAAGCGGTTCTTCCATCGCCGAAAGTTCCGCGGCGCCCGGATTCGGCGCCATCTCGGCGGAAAGCCCGGCAATCCTGCCCTGGGCGTCTTCCGCGATCGTTATCGCAAAAAGGGTATCCGCGCTGGCGTGCTTCAACAGAACCGTCGTAACATAATACATGCCCTCAACCAGTTCCGGAGCGGTTTCCATTGAATAGACGGATTCAAAGGGGCCAAGAGCCATCGGCTGGCATATACTGTCCCAGATGGCTTGAAGGTCTTCGGCGCTGACAGCGGTTTTCATCGCCTCGTCAAACATGTCCCAGGCGGTTTGGTACTCGCCCGCGATATAATACGATGTGAACAGCTCCGCAGCTTGCGGGGGCGGGGCTTCCTCAAGCCTTGTGACGCAGCCGCTAAACAGGCAGAGGGCAAGAAGTGCGGGAATGATACGTTTGATCATAAAGTCCTCCTTTCTTACACTTCTTTAATATAACCTATATTAATCATTAACTCAAGAATAATGTTTACATGCCAAAGAAAATCGGCTATAATACGAGGATATCGTATTTCAAAGAAAAAGGGGATAATATGCTGAAACTTGCGCCGTCAATACTTGCGGCGGATTATTCGCGCCTTGCGGAAATGATTGGCATAACTGAACGCGCAGGCGCGCATTATGTGCATATAGACGTGATGGACGGCGTGTTTGTACGGAATAAATCCGCCTTTGACCCTTCTCTGGTCAGGCGTCTGCGGCCCGCGTCGAATCTCGTTTTTGACGTACACTTAATGACGGTGCAGCCGGATAAATACTTCAAAGACTACGCGGAAGCCGGGGCGGATATATTGTGCTTCCACCTGGAAGCGGCGTCTGACCCCGCCCAGCAGATAAGCAAAATAAAGGAACTGAGGAAGAAAGCCGCCGTTGCCATTAGCCCGGGAACCCCAACAGACGCGGTTTTTCCGTTATTAGATATGCTGGACATGGTGCTTATTATGTCCGTAGATCCGGGAGCCGGAGGCCAGGAGTTAAAAGAGTGCACCCTGAAAAAGGCGCTGTGTGTCCGGGAGTATATAACGGCTCACAGCCTTAACTGCGACGTTGAGATGGACGGGGGGATAAGGCTCCCAAACGCGGAATCTGTCATAAACGCCGGGGTAAACGTGCTTGTGTCGGGTACGGATATTTTTAAGGCGGAGGGTATAGCGGATAGGGTAGGGGAGTATTTGGAGATGTTCCGAGTGAATAGAATATAATTCAATTACTCCAGTAAAACGCATATTAAACCATCCTGAGTCAGCCCTGCGAAATAATGCGCTATGTCAACATCCCTAAGTCGTTCCCTGATAGCGTTTTCTTCCATCCGGCATCCCCTTAAAATGCCCGCCAGCTCCGCCCCGTCTCCGTTGCCAAAGTAATCGCCCCGGAAAACAATGTCGTTAATGACGCTGCCGCCGGCATCAATAAAAACCTCCAGCCTTCCGCAGCCCTCTATTCGCCTTGCTTTTTGGATGCTGTAAGCCGGGGAGGCCCCGTAATTCCAGTCCCATGTCGAATAAACCTCATTGCGGAGTTGACATACGGCGGCAAGGTCGCCGGGCGTAAGCTCATAACGCTCCATAGCATGTTCCCGGAACATACGCTCTCTTAGAATTTCCCAAAACTCGGCGACAGTTATATTCCGGTCTTTCATGTATGGCTTTATATTGGTGACGCGGCTGCGGACGGATTTTATGCCCTTTGAATGGATTTTATCATCATCGACGCGCAGAGCCCCGGCCAGGACGGACATATCCGTGTCGTACATGATAGTGCCGTGGTGCATAACCCGGCCCTTTTTTATGTACTGGGCGTTGCCCGAGAACTTCTTCCCGTCGATCGTCATATCGTTGCGGCCCGAGATGTCAACCGCAACGCCAATAGCGTCTAGGGCTTTCTGTATAGGCTTGCAAAACGCGGAGAAATCAAAAGAAGCGCCGCCGCTGTCGGCAACGAACGTGAAGTTAAGGTTTCCCAGGTCATGGTAAACAGCCCCGCCGCCCGAAAGCCGCCTTGCGACCGTTATGCCCTTTTCCTTTACATAGGCGGCGTTTATTTCGGATAGCGTGTTCTGGTGCCTGCCGATAATGATGGCGTTGTCGTTTTGCCACAGCATAAAATAACTGTGCCGCCTGTCAAGCCTGTCAAAAATAACCTGCTCCAGCGCCAGGTTGTAGTATGGATCGGCGCTGGAGCTGTGAATATAATACATCATCCGGCGTTACGCTTTGCCGTCGCAGCCCAGCACGTTCTTAATCTTATGGGCGACAATCTCGCGGATGGCGTCTCTCGCAGGGCCCAGATACTTGCGCGGGTCAAACTCGCCCGGTTCCTCCGCAAAGTATTTCCTGAGCGTCGCGGTCATAGCCATGCGGAGATCGGAGTCGATATTGATCTTGCAGACCGCCATTTTCGCGGCCTGGCGCAGCATATCCTCGGGAACGCCGATGGCATCCTTCATCTTGCCGCCGTATTTGTTGATCTGCTCCGCGTATTCCTGGGGCACTGACGACGCGCCGTGCAGCACTATCGGGAAGCCGGGAAGCCGTTTCTCCACCTCTTCCAGGATATCGAAGCGCAGCTGCGGCTTTGTTCCGGGTTTGAATTTAAACGCGCCGTGGCTTGTGCCGATGGCTATGGCTAGCGAATCGACCCCGGTGCGGGTGACGAACTCCTCTACTTCCTCGGGCCGGGTGTAAGCGGAATCCTCGGCGGAAACCTTAACGTCGTCTTCAACGCCCTCAAGCCGCCCCAGCTCGCCCTCGACGGTTACGCCGCGTTCATGCGCGTACTCGACGACCTTCTTCGTCACGGCAATGTTGTCTTCAAAGCTGTGATGCGAGCCGTCTATCATAACCGAGGTGAAGCCGCCGTCAATACAGCTCTTGCAAGTCTCAAAGTCCGCACCGTGATCCAGATGCAGAACGATCGGGATGTCAACGTCCGCTATAGCGGCTTCCACGAGCTTAGTAAGGTAAACATGCTTCGCGTACTTCCTGGCCCCGGCCGAGACCTGCAGGATGACCGGCGCGTTCAGCTTGCCCGCGGCCTCGGTTATGCCTTGCACGATTTCCATGTTGTTGACGTTAAAGGCCCCGATGGCGTATCCTCCGTCATAGGCCTTTTTAAACATCTCTTTGCTTGTTACGAGTGGCATTATGATTCCTCCTATTTTTTGTAATGGCGGCGTAACTTGAGTAAACGCCGCCGATTAAATCGCTGAGTAAAGATAAACGGCAAGTGGACGCAGAACATGAGAGCATTGACAACGAAAAACACATACAGCGGCTCTATCTCTAAAAACACGAATGCCGCAGAGAAGAATCCGAGCAGAAGGATCGCCAGATGGACAAACTCAGCCTTACAGGTTTCAATGATAAACATATCGATGTATTCTATACTGATATCCTTTGACAGCCGTTTCCTGTCAAACATTTTATCATTTAACCTGAAGATAGGCAGCTTATCCTTCCATACATTGATTCTTATTATCCTATATAGCGTTTGTTCAAACGGCCTTTCCTTAAAGATAGCATTGTGACAGTCATACAGGCGCTGAGGGACGAATGAAGTAATTGCCGCCGCGCCGAAAATATTCAACGCAAGCCAGAAGATTACATTCGCTGTGATTATCGCAGCTAAGTCATACATACTGTTCGGCCTACGGACGCACCATTTTTAATGCCTCGTTTACGATGTTCTCCGCGCACAGCCCATAGAGCTTCAACAGCTCCGCCGCCGGGCCGGACTGGCCGAACCGGTCTTTCAGGCCTATGCGCTTAACCGGAACCGGGACGGACCCGCAAACCGCGGCGCAAACCGCTTCGCCAAGCCCGCCGATGACGCTGTGTTCCTCGACGGTTATCAGCTTTCCTGTTTCTTTCGCCGCTCTTATTATTATATCCTCATCCAGCGGCTTTATGGTGTGGATGTTGATTACCCTGGCTTTTATGCCCCGTTCCGCCAGCTGTTCAGCGGCTTGCAGCGCCTCCCATACCATCAGGCCGGTCGCGATGATCGTCAAGTCGCTGCCGTCGCGCAGTTTCAAGCCCTTGCCCAGCTCAAACTTATATGCAGCGGGGTCGTTGAACACAGGCGCGGCGAGCCTGCCGAACCGGAGATATACCGGCCCGTCGCAGAGGATCGCCGCTTCCACCGCTGCCCGGGCTTCGGTGTCGTCGGCGGGGCTAAGGATAGTCATGCCGGGTATCGAACGCATAAGGGCCAGATCCTCGTTGCACTGGTGGGTCGCGCCATCCTCGCCGACGGAAATGCCCGCGTGGGTCGCGCCGATCTTGACGGGCAGCCGCGTATAACCTATCGAGTTGCGTATCTGCTCATAAGCCCTGCCCGCCGCGAACATCGCGAAGGAACTGGCGAATGGGATCATCCCGGAGGCGGCAAGCCCCGCCGCTATGCCCATCATATTACCTTCGGCGATGCCTACGTTGACATGCCGTTTGGGATAGGCCTTTCTGAAAATCCCTGTCTGGGTCGCCGCGGACAGGTCGGCGTCCAGCACGATTATGTTAGGATACTTGGGAAACAGCTCAACCAGCGCCTCGCCGTAGCTCTGCCGGGTCGCGATCTTCTTCATCTCTTTTAATGCTTCGGCCATCTTACGCGCCCTCCTTCACAAGCCGTTCCATCAAGGCGGACAGTTCCTGCATCGCCTGGTCGTACTGCTCCTTGTTCGGGGCCTTTCCATGCCATTCGGCTTTATTTTCCATGAACGATACATGCTTGCCCTTTGTGGACTTCGCAATGACGACAGACGGCTTGCCTTTTGTTTCTTTAGCTTGGGCGTAAGCCGCAGACAGCTCTTCAAAGTCGTGGGCGTTCGCTTTCAGCACGTTCCAGCCGAAGGCTTCGAATTTCTTGTCAAACGGCTCCGGCCCGCCCACGTCGGCGATAGCGCCGTCGATTTGTAAGCCGTTATAATCCAGCGTAACGCAGAGGTTGTCCAGCTTTTCTTTCGCCGCGAACATCGAAGCCTCCCAAACCTGGCCTTCCTCGCATTCGCCGTCGCCCAGCAGGACGTAGACGCGGTAGCCCTTCCCCAGCTTCTTCGCTGCAAGGGACATCCCGCAGGCTGCCGAGAAACCCTGGCCCAATGAACCGGTGGACATATCAATGCCGGGAGTGCCTTTCATATCGGGGTGCCCCTGGAGCATCTGGCCCGTGTGGCGGAGCTTGTCCAGCTCATCCGCCGGGAAGTACCCGAAATGCGCCAGCGCGGCGTAAAGAACCGGCGCGGCGTGGCCTTTGGACAGCACAAAACGGTCACGGCCTTCCCAGCCGGGGTTCTTTGGGTCATGGCGCAGTTCCTTCTCATAAAGCCACGCCAGTATATCCGCGCTGGACAGCGATCCCCCCGGATGCCCGGATTTAGCGGCGAATACACAGCGCAGGATGTTCATGCGGATTTGGCATCCGATGCGCTGCAGGGTATTTATCTGCTGTTTATCCATAATACACATCCTTCGTTTTTTTATAGTATACCAGATAAATCCAATAGGTCAAGAGTTTCTATGAGTAATAACTGACAGAGAGACGGTCAAAAAATGAGTTGCATTTATTGTTGAAATCGGCTATACTATAAGCGGGCGGTGATCTCTTGAGCAGTTATGAAAAGTTCCATTATAAAAATTATATTGGCAGTCTTGAATTTTCGGAGGCTGACAGCCTTTTCCACGGCAGAATAATGGGAATAACCCCCTTTATATCCTATGAGGGCGGCAGCATCGACGACGTTACCGAAGACTTTCATAACGCAGTCGACGAGTATCTTGAGTTTTGCGTGGATACAGGCAAGAAACCGGAAATATCCAATCCGAATACAGCACCGACTGCTATTTTTTAGCCCTATTCTTATAATACTTGATCTTCTCCTCCAACTGCCCGTCCAGCGATATGAAACCGTTGTTTATATCCTCAGTCGCCGCTTGCTCATGGCCGATCAATGCCCAGGTTGTATCGTTTAGGTTCGCGAACATAGGGTCGCGCATGGCTTCGCAGATAAAGGGCTGACTGGGGGAGTTTATGTCCTCGCCGCTGATTTGCAGCATCCCGTACTTATCGCAGAGCGCCCGAAGCCTAATAAGCTGTTCCCTTGTGTTGCGCGAAGGCATATAGGAAATGGCGCGGAAGCCCATATTATACAGAATTTCTATCAGCTCGTCCAGGTAACCGTCCTCGAATTTTTGAGCCTTTTTATCCCCGGTGACGGACTTCGTCACGTCGCCAAGATAGGGATATGTGGCGATAATCCCGTTGGCATTGGCGAACGCCAGCGCCTTTTCCATATCGGGGCATTCGTCCCGCCCGGCGGGTATGTAGTCTTTGAACGCGCTTTTAAGCCGCGCCAGCTCCGCGTAGTCGCCGTTGGCCTTGGCGAACAGGATATGCCGCTCCGTCACCGAGCCGCCTTTTTCGTGCATCGACAGCGGAAGGACATCGCGCTCGTAATCCAGCCCCAGCCTTGCGCAGATGGCGCGGTTGCGTTCGCCCCGTGCCCTGCGGACGGGCCGCAGGAAACTGTCAACGGCCTCAAAGCGCGTATGCGGAACGCCGTGGAACGTAAGGTACGAGATATCGTCTTGGTCAGGGTGGTTTGTGCGGCGGCGTCCGATCGGCGTATGGGCGTGGTACACACGCATTTCAAAGCCCGTCGTCGTGGGCAGCCCCAGCCGCTTCCCTTCCGCGATAAACTCGTCCGCGCCTGAAATGCTGTCGTGGTCTACGATACCCGCCGCCTGCAGCCCCGTCTCTTTCGCTTTGCGCACCGCTGCGGCAGGGGTGTAGGGCGAGAATGAGTAAGTGGTGTGTATGTGGTTGTTGACGTCTTTGTACATGGCTTATCCTCTCTGGCTATAATAGAACGCTTAGTTATAAAAATTCAATAATGACATAACGTTGAATGACAATACAAAACCGCAGAAAATGCTTATACTATTCGCTTGTAGCTTTATAGGCATTTATAGTTTCGATAATATTTCCAAAACATCTTTCAATTGAATTGGAAGTATCAACAATATGTTCATCCTCAAACGGATTTACATCTCGGCTTTTGTAATGCTCAACTACGTGTTCAAAAGACTTAAAAGATTGATGCGGTAGTGGATTAGAGATTCTTTCAAAATGTCTCTTCTGCCATTCGTTATCGTCACTGCAAACTGTAAAGAATTTTACAACACGATTCCCCTTGAAATCCAATCTATTAAAAAACCATGTTGCATTCTTTCTGTCACCAAGAGCAACATCTAAAATTAAATCAACACCTAAATCCAAATTTGTCTGTATTATTCTTTGCAAGATATTATAACAAATCGCATTGTTTAAGAGGTTATTATCAATATCTGAAGTCGTTTTCAGGGCATCAACAACATCATCCTTGCAAATCACGGCAACAGAAAGCTCCTTTGAAAGCAAATTGGCAAGAGTCGATTTCCCCGTTGCTGCTTTTCCACGGAAAATATACACCGTCCCCAAGTTAGCACCCCGCAAAATATAAATTATCCGAACGCATCGTAGGGCGCGGCCTCTCGGACGCGCCGAGACTTGAAGTGAATGCCAACTTCGGCGCGTCTTGAAGCCGCGCCCTACATTCAATATTGCCAACTCCGGCGCGTCTGAACCGGCGCAAAATCGCGCCTGCTTTAGCCGTGCCCTACATCCTAGCATCTAGCCCCTAGCTCCTAGAACACCTACCTCAGCATCGTCTGCCCGCCCGTGACCGGTATCGCCTGGCCTGTCTCGTACTCCTGCTCTATGCAGTAGAGTATGGCTTTCGCCACGTCGGGCGGCGCGCAACCCCGGTTCATAGGGACTTTTGATTCATAATGCCGTTTAACATCGGCAATGCTCGCTGCGCCGGGCACCTTGCCTGTGTTAAGATACTGCACAAAGAGCCCGCGCTCGGGGTCTGACCACAGCGGCCCTTCAAAGAAGTTGCCGGGGCATACCGCGTTCACCTTAATCCCGTACTCCACCAGCTCCTTCGCGAATGACTGCACCAGCCCGATGCCGCCGAACTTGCTTCCTGCGTAGGCGAAATTCTTGTTAGAGCCCTCAAGGCCGGACTTTGAATTGATCTCTATTATGTCGAATGTCCGTTCGGGGTGGGCTTCCTTCTGGCGCTTCATAGCGGCGGAGGCGTGCTTCGCGCAGAGGAAGAAGGCCGTGTAATTCACCTTTGTCACCAGCTCAAAGGTCTCCAGCGTCATCTCGTCCAATCCCCCGGCCTTTAAGATACCAGCGTTAGAGATGAACACGTCCAGCCGCCCATACCGCTCCATAACGGCGTCAACCAACGACTTCACACGTTCATCGTCTGTCACGTCAACGGCATATGCCCAGCCGCCCAGCTCGGCGGCGGTCTTTTGGGCCAGCTCGTAATTCAAGTCCGCGATGACGACGTTCGCGCCTTCTTTAACCAGGCAGCGGGCGATACCCTCGCCAAAACCCTGAGCTGCCCCTGTTATTACGACGGTCTTATTCTCCAAACGGTTCATTTATAGTCTCCTATCGGCTTCGCGTGTTCCAGCAGGTATTTCTCGCATTCGGCGTTCCACAGGCCGTTATTCGCGGCTGTCAGCCCGGCCAGCTTTTTATACAGGGCGTCGGTCTCGCCGAGCTTTTCGAAATCAATTATAGCCGTCAGCGGCATGGAAATTTGGTTGTATATCAGCTTCTTCCCGCCGGGGATGGATGGCAGGTTCAGCGTCGTGTCGATTACGGCGTCCAGCCCGCCGATGTGCGTGATCATTGCCGACGGGTCGATCTTCCCCGCCGCCATCAGTTCCAGGCTCTCCATCATGTCCGCTGTGTTGCCGCCGCTGTTCCCGGCAATGTGGCGAGCGCTGTAATGCACCTCATAAAAGTTGAGCTTTGCGGAGAACGCGGGGTCCGTCGGCCCGGCGAAGAAATTAAGGCAGCCGTCGAAGGCCAGTATAGCGTCGGCCTGCTCAATCAAAGGTGCGACAGGCGCGTAGACATAGACGTCGTTATAACCTTTGCCGTCCGTCAGGCTCATTAACTCTTCCGTAGTAGGCCCGTTAAGATAAACCAGCTTAACGCCGTTCTTTGCGGCTTCTTCAACGGTATAAAGCGAAGCGGCGCGGGCAAGCCGGGCGGCATCGATGTCCGTTACGACAAGCAGGGAAGGGCGGCGGCTGTTATGCAGGGCGTAGTCTATCGCCCCGAGGCCCATCGGCCCGACCCCCGCCATAAGGGCCATATTGCCGCCCTCGGCAATGCCCATGATATGCTCGTAGCTGCCGGGCTTCGTATGGTAATTCACATGAAAGCCGCCGACAATGCAGCTCATAGGCTCCGCGAGCGAGCCGTGTTAGAACGCCGCGCCGGAATAGGGCAGCAGGCAGCCCCGTTCCATTACGATATTGGGGATGATTATATAAGTCGCGTCCCCGCCGATGTATTTAAAACTGTACCCCGGCGCGGCGTAGACGTTATCCGGGTCGCCCAAAGCGGGCTGGATGGAGAATTTGTCACCCGGCTTGAACTTGCCGCTCCACTTGCCGCCCACCTCCACCAGCTCTCCGCAGAACTCGTGGCCGATAATGACAGGGTTATCCGAAACGTCGTTGGGTACGCGCTTATGATCCGCCCCCTGCTTCGCGGCCTTGTATGAGGACATGCAGATGCTGTCTGAGACGATTCTTGCCAGTATCTCGTCGTCACGAATAGCCGGAAGTTCAAAGGTTTCTAAACGTAGATCGTCTTTGCCGTATAACCTTACCGCAGTTGTTTTCATATGCCCAGCTTCTCCCTCCGCACCTTCTCCACCGTCGTGAAGTTCAGCTTCGCCGCGTGGCCCTTGAGCGGCAGGATTTTCTCATGCACCGCGTCGATAATCCACTCGGCATGGGGATAGTACCAGCCCTCAAGCTCCGGGCAGGGGCAGATGACATTTGGCGCGGCGACGACTATCGGCGGCGCGTCCAGCCAGTCAAAGCAGAATTCGGTGATATTCCGGGCAAGGTCGTTAATATGCGCTCCGCGTTCGCAGGCGTCGCTAACCAGCACGACGCGGCCTGTCTTCTTAACGGACTCGATTACTTTTTCATAGTTGAAGGGCACAAGGCTCCTCGCGTCGATAACCTCGGCTTCCATATCAAAACGCTCTTTAAGCCGTTTTGCCGCTTCAAGCCCCGCGTACAGCGACGCGCCTACGGTGAGTATCGTGATATCGCCGCCTGAGCGCTTAATGTCCGGCTCGCCGATCATTATTTCATAACTTCCTTCGGGGACGCCGCCTTCATGGAACTGTTCGCCTGTGTCATAGAGTTTTTGGGATTCAAAGAACACAACGGGGTCGGTACCGTTCAGCGCGGCGTTCATCAGGCCTTTCGCGTCATAGGGCGACGCGGGGAAGACTACCTTTAAGCCTGGGATATGGGCCGCGAGGGATGTCCAGTCCTGCGCGTGCTGCGCCCCGTATTTAGAGCCCACGGACACGCGCAGCACCACAGGCATCGTCAGCGCTCCCGCGCTCATCGCCTGCCACTTGGCCAGCTGGTTAAACACCTCATCCCCGGCGCGGCCCAGGAAATCGCAGTACATCAGCTCGGGAACGGCCCGGCCGCCGCAGAGGGCGTAACCCACGGCCGCCGCGACAATCGTGCCCTCCGATATGGGGCTGTTGAAGAAGCGGTGGTAAGGGATGGATTCCGTCACGCCGCCGTAGACGCCGAAAGCCCCGCCCCAGTCGCGGTTATCCTCCCCAAAGGCTATAAGGGTCGGGTCTTGATAAAACTTATCAATAATGGCTTCAAATATGGCGTCGCGGATGTTGAATTGCTTGAGCTTTGACACTTCCTTGCCGTCCGGCCCGATTGCGAAACGCATTTTGTCTTTTAACTTTATAACCCTGCTGTTTGCTTCCTTGGGAGCGATAACATCGGGTTCGCGGGACGCGTCCATACTGGGCGTTCTTCCGTTTGAGAACATGAACCTTCTTATGCCGTCGGGGTCTTTGTTCAAGTCCATGCGCGGCGACAGCTCCTCGTCTATTGCCAGCTTCATAATTTTCGTGATACGCGCCTTAATCTCGTCTTCTATCGCGCTTAACTCATCCGCGCCTGCGATGCCGCACGTTACCAAGCCCTCTTTAAAGACCTTTATAGAGTCGACATCCTGCCATGCCTCTATCTCTTCCTTTGTGCGGTAGGTGGAGGCGTCGGTGGCGCTGTGGCCGACAAATCGATAGGTGATCGTGTCCATCAGCACGGGGCCGCGCCGCTCTTCAATTATCTTGCGTTTACGTTCAAAGGCGTCTATAACGGCGAAGGGGTTGTAACCGTCTATGCGCTCGGCGTGTAGCTGGGTGGGCGATATGCCCGCTCCCACACGGGCAAGGATGTCGTAGGCCATAGTCTCGCCCGCCGTCTGGCCGCCCATGCCGTAGTGGTTATTAAGGAAGTTGAATATAACGGGAAGGCCGCCATTATGCCCTGCGTCCCAGAGCTTTGTAAACTGGTCTTGAGCGGAGAAGTTAAGGGCCTCCCATACCGGGCCGCAGCCCAGCGACGCGTCGCCAATGTTGCATACCACAAGGCCAGGCTTGCCGTTGACCCGCTTATATAAACCGGCCCCAGCCGCAATCCCCGCCGATCCGCCGACGATGGCGTTGTTTGGGTATATGCCGAAGTCAGTGAAGAAGACGTGCATGGAGTTACCCAGGCCCATTGTGAAGCCGTTTACCCTGCCGAACAGCTCGGCCATAAAGCCGTATAAAAGGAAGTCGGAGCCTAAATCCTTTATATCGCCCGTGCTGTTGCGCGCTTCGACGATACCCAGCAGCACCCCGTCCCGGAAACGCTTCATAACGGAGTAGAGCGCGTCGTTATCCAGGTTTTTGACAGCGGCGTAGCCTTTAGCAAGCACTTCGCCGTGGCTCCGGTGCGAGCCGAATATAATATCGTCCCCGCCCAGTGTGTAGGCCATGCCCACTGCGGCGGCTTCCTGGCCGCTGTAGAGGTGCGCGGGGCCGGTGTAGACATATTCAACGCCGTTATATTGCTTCGTTGTGCGCACCGAGTAGAGCATCCCCTCAAACTCCCGTATCATCTGCATGTCGTGAAAGATGCCCAGCAAGTCGTCCTTTGAATAGGCCTTAGCCGATTCGGCGAAGGTTTTTTGGTAGATATTAAGCGGAATGGGGTCGAAACGCAGCTCGCCGCTGGCGCGGGCTTTTGCCGGGTCAACAAATTGGCTCTTAGGCATGGAACGCGGCCTCCTTAATAATCTCCGCAACGGTGGGATGCGGGAAGATGAGTTTCTTTATCTGGTTAAGGCTCATTTCTCGGTACATAATCGCCGACAGGGTTGATATAATTTCGGAGGACGGATTGCCCAGCATATGAGCGCCGATGAGCTTTGCGCCGCTCCACACCAGCTTTATGAAGCCGGAGCCGCCTTCGTTCTCGGCAAGGAAACGCCCCGAATACTGCATTGCCAGCTTGGTTTCGCTGGCGCTGATACCCTTTTGCGTTGCGGTTTCCAGCGTCTCGCCGATTCCGGCGGCTTCGGGGTTCGTGTAGATAACGGACGGGATGGCGTTATATTCCATGATATCCCGCCGCCCCAGGATGTTATTAACGGCGACCTCGGCTTCGCGGTAGGCGGTGTGGGCCAGCATATGCTTTCCGTTCACATCCCCGGCGGCGTACACTCCCGGAACTCCTGTCTTCATAAACCCGTCGGTTATAACCGCGCCGCGCTCCGTCGGGATGTTCAGGTTCTCAAGGCCGATTCCTTTAATGACAGGCTTTCTGCCGACGGACGCAAGCGTCTTTTCTGCCCCAAGGTCTTC
>JAISVU010000112.1 GCA_031271375.1 Clostridiales bacterium
ACGACAAAGCGTTTCCCCGGTATGCTCCACCTCGGAGATGTTTCCCGCATTGACGGCGGCGCGGTTCCGCCTGTCGATATTATCAGCTTCGGCAGCCCATGCACCGATCTCAGCGTGGCGGGAAAGCGCCGGGGAATAATCGAAGGCAAGCAATCAAGCCTTTTTTACGAGGCTGTCAGAATTATACGGGAAATGAGGGCGGCGACAAATGGACGGTTCCCACGGTTCATCATTTTTGAAAACGTGCAAGGCGCTTTCAACTCAAACAGGGGCGCGGACTTCCGCGAAATCCTCAACGAAATTGCCGGGCTCTGCGGGGCGGACGCCCCGGTGCCTGCGGCTGAAAAAGGGCGATGGCCCTACGCCGACATCCTCGTGGGAGACGGATGGAGCGTTGCTTACAGGCTTGTTGACGCGCAAAAATGTGAAGCTTCACATTTACGGGCTAATGCCAAGTTAATAAAAATGTAAAGTCACCTCCACAAATGTGATAAAGAAAGCAAATGGGCTCGAACAACTTGACATAATTCTCTACAATAATTTCGGGCGGAGCAATCTGCTACAAAATTATCGGAGGGAATCAGATGCCAAACGTAGACAATATGAAGAGAAAAACGATAAGGGAGTTGGTCGATGACCTGAATTATCACTTGCCGGAGATCGACTACCGGCCATCAACAATCGAACGTCTCAATGCCGATTGGAAGAAACTCATAGCTTACGCGGATACGCGTGGTATAGAGGTTTTCACAATGGAGTTGGGGCGCGCATTTGTATGGGACGAATGCGGTTCCATCCTCGGTGATAAGGATACCGCGCACACTCTGAACCGCGCAATCCACATGCTGGCCGACTTTGAGCAATACGGCATGGTTTTCAAACAATCCAGCGCGACATTAAAAGGATTTTCAGATGAATACAGACAGCTTTTCGAAGGATTTTTAGAGCACCTAAGCAAAACCGGAACCGCAGACGGGTCGATTGCCACATGGAAAGGGCGACTGTTCAGGTTCGAATATTTCCTTTTAAGCAGCGGAGTAATGGACTTCCATCAAATTGAGCCGCAGCATATATTTACCTATGCGGAATCGTTGTCGTGCTTCGCGTCAGGTACTATTGGCGCGACAATTCGCTGCCTCAGAAGGCTGTTTGACTACGCGATCCAAAACGGACGCCACCACACAAATCTCGTGGAGATTTTGCCGGATGTGCGCCGGGTGCAAAATTATCGTCTGCCGACTGTGTTCACGGCTGACGAGGTCGAGCGGATTCTTGTCGTTGTTGACCGGGATAACGCCATAGGTAAAAGAAACTATGCAATTCTAATGCTTGTGGCAAAATTGGGATTGCGCATAAGTGACGCACGCGGCTTGCGTTTCGACAGTATTGATTGGCAAAACAAAATCATATCAATTGTCCAAAAGAAAACCGGCGAGCCGCTTGAACTGCCACTGTTGGAGGATGTGGGCTGGGCCATCATCGATTACCTCCGCCACGGTCGCCCACAAACATCATGTGAGCTTGTTTTTGTAAGGCACAACGCGCCGTATGATGGCTTTAAGGATAGCCTACAGCGCATCGTGGTACAGTATGTGCGAAAGGCAGGCATAAAAACTCCGGCGGAAAAACCAATCGGTATGCATACCTTTCGACACAGCATTGCGACCACTATGCTGAAAAACGGCGCGAAGTATACGGATATCGCGCAAACTTTAGGCCACGCGGTTCCCGAAAGCGCCGGGACGTATCTCAGCTTGGATGAAGAACAGCTTCGCGGGTGCGCGTTGGAGGTGGACTTCTGATGAGCAATGTGTATTTTAACGGCCCGTTTGCTCCCCTGTGTGAATTATTCGTAACACAGAAGCGCGCCGCCGGATTAGGTTATGAGCAACAGTCCATGCTGCTCAGAATGTTCGATAACTTCTGTAAGGGTTATGACATTCAGAACTATACGATTACAGAAGACATCGCTCTGGACTGGTGCAAGCTGCGCCCTAACGAGAAAGAAATATTCCGGCATAGCAGAGCGGCGGAAATGCAGCGGTTTTCCGTATTCCTCACAAAACAGGGATATCCGTCATACCTTCTTCCGGGCCTGCCGAAAAAAGGCGAGCTCCACACACCGTATATCTTTACACACGATGAAATCAAGCGTATTTTTGAAAGGCTTGATAAACTTGAGCCGACAAATGCGTCTCCTATTCGACACAAGGCAATGCCGCTGCTGATTCGCGTCCTGTATGGCTGTGGTTTGCGCATATCCGAGGCACTATCTCTTGTTAAAAACGATGTGGACGTCCACAAGGGCGTATTCCATATTCGCCACGGCAAAAACGATAATGAGCGTCTCGTCCCGATGTCAGCCTCGCTCTTGGAGAGTTGTGCTCAATACGTTGCCGCTGTTCACTCGGATACGCCTGACGATATGCCCTTCTTTTACACGAAAGAGCGCACCGCATACACAAAGTCGGCAATCAGCAAACAATTTAAGGGGTTTCTTTGGGACGTTGGAATACCGTATCGTGGCAAAGACCGCGGCCCTCGCGTACATGATCTGAGACACACCTTCGTATGCCATAATCTACAGCGGTGGGCGGAAGCGGGAGTGCCAATTCAGAACACGCTGCCGATTCTATCCAAATATCTTGGCCACACCTCCATCAGCGCGACGCAGTGGTACTTGCGGCTGACGCCTGAGATTTACCCGCATCTGCGCGAGATATGCGAACGCGAGCTTGGCGGAATGTACGCAAACATCCCGAATTTTTCAAGGGAGGATGTTTGTGGTGAATAAATCAAAGCCTACTGATTTTGCAAGGTTGCTTGCAAAGTATTTGTTTGAATATCTGCCGGAGCAGAAGGGCCTCAGCGAGCACACCATAAAGTCCTACGGCGACGCCATGTCATTGCTTCTGGAGTTTTGCGAAACGGAGCTTCATCTAAAGCGCGAGAAACTGGAAATTAAAAATATCACCTGCGAACTGGTAGAACAATTCTATCTGTGGCTGGAGCAGACCAAAGGCAATTCGGTCTCCACACGCAATCAGCGCCGCATCGCAATCAACACCTTCCTAAAGTATTTGCAGTACCAGAATCCCGGGTATGTTCTTTTGAGCCAGCAGATCCGCTCCATACCTCACAAAACGGATAAAAGACAGACTGTTCGCCACTTATCTGTTTCGGCAGTGGAAGAAATCCTTAAAAAGCCCGATCTGAAATTGAGAAGCGGTCGGCGTGATTTTGCCCTTTTGAGCCTCATGTACGAAACCGCCGCGAGGGTTTCCGAAATCGCCGATTTATGCATTGGGGGCATACGCTTCGAGAAAAATGGCGCTACTGTCCATTTGCTGGGCAAGGGCAGGAAAACGAGAGAGGTTCCGATCATCGCAACAGTAACAGATTTCCTTCAGAATTATCTTGCCGAGGAAGCGCAGCGCCGCCACTGCCAGAAGACAAGCCCGTTGTTTTGCAACAGGAACAATGACAGGCTCACCAGAGCCGGAATCACCTATGTGCTGGGTAAATACGCTGACGATGCCCGCCTGACTGCGCCGGAACTGATTCCAGAACAGGTGTATCCTCACATTTTGAGACACAGCCGCGCTATGCATTGGCTTGAGGCCGGGTTTGATTTGCAGTATATCAAGGATATGCTTGGCCACAGCGACCTTTCCACTACCGAGATATACGCCAGACTAAATGTTGAAATGAAGCGCAAACTGCTGGAACAGGCGCATCCTGTCTCAGAACAGGCCCCAGCGTACCCATCTTGGTCGGATGACAAAAACCTTATGAACTGGCTTCACAGTTTTCAAGTTTAACAATTAATAGCGTTAATTATGTAAAGTCAGCATAGCCATTTTGCTGACTTTACTACTATTTGTGGAGGTGACTTTACATTTTTATTAACTTGGCATTAGCGCAACACTTCGGTCTGGCCCAACGCCGCAAGAGGCTGTACCTTGTCGCGGATTTTGACGGCGAACGCGCCGGGGACATACTCTTTGAGCGAGAAGGCGTGTCTAGGGATTTTGCGCCGGGCTTTGGCCCGTGGCAAGAAGCTCCCGGAATTGCTTCGGCTGGTTCTGGAAAAACAAGCGGGACTGAATACCTGACAGGCTGGGACAAGCAGCGCAACCGCGTGTTCGGCGCGGAGGGCGTTTCTCCCGCGCTGGCCCACCCGCCCATTGCTTTCGCTTGCAACCAGCGCGACGAGGTGAGGGAGCTAAACGATGTAGCCGGGGCGGTACAGGCGCAAGCCGGGATGAAGCAGCAGACCTTTGTGGCGGCGTTCATGGCCGGGACGGGCGCGAAGGCAGGGGGGACAGCCTGCAGCGAGAATGTGTCTCC
>JAISVU010000120.1 GCA_031271375.1 Clostridiales bacterium
ATAATTTCCTGCGTGCATCATTTGAACGGATAAACCGTCCTCTATCTCTGTAACGATAGCGTCGGCCAATAGTTCCGCGGAAACCTTTTTCGCCGCGGCCGCCATCGCCTGTTCGGTAATCGCGTCGTCCACAAAATCCGGCTGGCGAATCATTATATTATATTTATATTGTCGGCAAACTCGGGCTTATTGGGGTCTCCCGCGCCTTTTAACGCGAAGGATTTATGTTTTGGCACCGTGACGATAACGGACTTTTTCTTGGGCAGATACAGCTCCTTCTCGGCTTTTCTCCACTCGTATTTCATAATTTTCAACGAACCAATATCAATGAGATATTGTCCTTCCCGCCGTTTTTAAGAGCCAGCTCCAGCAGCGCCTGCGTCCTCGTTTCGTCGTCCAGGCCCTCTCTGTTCACGGCTTCCTGTATTTCGTTATCCGTCACCATATTGGACAACCCGTCCGAACAGATAAACAAGCATCCGTCCTCGGGTATCTCAAGCATACCGGTGTCAATCTCTACTTCCGAATCCGTGCCTAAAGCCCTGGTAAGCACATTTTTATTGGGATGCTCCCTCGCCTCTTCCTCGGTGAGCCTGCCCAAGCGCACCATCTCGCCAACGAAACTGTGATCCTGGGAGGCGAGCCTTATCCCGCCGGGCCATACCAGATAAATCCGACTGTCGCCCACATGGGCGTAATGAATTGCCCCGTCCTTTTCGGCGCACACGGAGAACGTCGTACCCATCCCGCCCATTTCGGGGTTAGTCACGGCCGCCAGGAAAACCTTTGCGTTGGCGTAGGCGACGGCTTTCTCCAGCATTACCGCCGGGCTTTCCCCGGTGTTTCTGGCGAGGTATTCCTTGAAGCCCTCAATCGCCATGCCGGAAGCCACTTCGCCCGCCCTATGGCCGCCCATCCCGTCCGCGACAATAAAGACGCCGTCAAAAATCCCCACAGGGCCGTCGGACACAAATATTGAATCCTCGTTCTTAACCCTTACTCTTCCTATGTGCGTCTTTCCTATTCCTTTTCTCACTGGGACTGCTCCTTATTATGGTACATTATTTTATGCTTTAACTGACCGCAAGCCGCGTTAATGCCGCTGCCAAGACTGCGCCTTATTGTCACGGCTAGGCCGCGCTCCGCCAGAATATCCCTAAAGGCTTCTACAACCTGCGCTTTGCTGGGCCTTATATCCTTACCCATCCCCGGGTTTACCGGTATAAGGTTTATATGCGCCAGCGTATGCTTGAGCTTTTCCGCCAAATCCCGCGCCTGTTTAGGCGCGTCGTTTATCCCTTCGATCATCGCGTACTCGAATGTCACCCTGCGCTTTGTCCTGTCGCCGTATTCCTTGCACGCCTTTAGCAATCCGTCCATCGGATAAGCCGCAGCGACGGGCATAAGGCTTTTCCGCACCGCGTCGTCGGGGGCGTGGAGGGAAACCGCCAGCGTTATTTGCAATTTCTTTTCCAGCAGTTCATAAATCTTATCCGTAACGCCGCAGGTGGAGAGCGTAATCCTGCGCTGGCTGATATTAAGGCCATGCTCCGAGTTTATAACTTCAATAAACCGCAGCACATTATCCAGGTTCAGCAGCGGCTCCCCCGAGCCCATCAGCGTCACGTTCGTTATCGTTTTCCCGCGGTCGCGCGAGACGGTATATACCTGGGCCAGCATTTCACCCGCCGTCAGGTTCCGCAGGAAGCCGCCGCTTCCCGAAACGCAGAAAACGCATCCCATCGGGCAGCCCGCCTGCGTCGAAACGCACACGGCGCCGCCGTGTCTATAGTCCATAAAAACAGTCTCAACCGATATCTCTTCGTTTATTATAATATTATTTTTGAATTCTAACAAGTATTTAATTGTTCCGTCATTATCCTCTTTTTTTATACAGTAGCCCGCTCCCTGGAACAAAGCGCGTTCCGACAGCTTCTTCCGCAGTTCCTTAGGCAAATCCGACATCTTGTCGAACCCGGCGGCGTGCCGCTTATGAACCCATCCGTATATCTGCCCGGCCCGGAACCCCGGTTCTTCCAGGCTGTCTATAAAATCCGATGTTTCCCGGTATGTGGCAGATCCGATATCAAAATAATCCATATGTCATTCCTTTGTCAGTTTAGCTATATAAAACCCGTCCGTACCCTCGCGGTGGGGCAGGATGCGCCGTTCCCACAGGAGGCTTGCTTTGGGGTCCTTTGTGTTTTTTGTGTGCTTTGTGGCCCATAAAATATTCTTTTCGTTTTCCTCCGGCGTCAGCGTGCAGGTGGAGTATACCAACACCCCGCCGGTTTTAAGATATTTCATGCTCGCTGTTAATATACGCCTTTGGAGGCCTTGAAGTTTCGATACTTCGGCCCCGCTGAAGTTATATCGTATATCGGGGCGTTTGCCGATAAGCCCAAGCCCCGAGCAAGGCACGTCCGCAAAAACTACGTCATATAAGTTTTCCTGATCAGGGAAAACAGCGGCGGCGTCACGTAACCCGGCCCGCACGGAACGCAGCCCCAGCCGTTCCGCCCCGTCCTTTGTCAGCTTAACCTTATGTTCGTGGATGTCCCCAGCCACGATCTCCCCGGCATCCCCCATCATATAAGCGGCGAGGAAAGCCTTCCCGCCGGGGGCGGCGCAGGCGTCCAGCGCCTTCATCCCTGGCTTTAAGCCCGCCGCGAGAACCGCCAGCATCGCGCTTTCGTCCATCACATGAAAAAAGCCGTCTTTATAGGCCTTCATGCCCGTTATCCCCGGCATTCCGCTTACCCGCAGCGCCCAGGGCCTAAGCTCTGGAAACAGCGCGGGAAGCGCCTCCGCGCCAATCTTCCTGAACATCCCTCTAAGGGTATCGGCATCGGTCTTTAATGTATTAACACAAACCGTCACCGTGGGTCTGTTTTCATTAATGTACTCCAGCATCTTCGCGGTCTCGCCCGCCCCGAGATAAGGTGTGAGCCAGTTTATTACCGCCTTAGGGCAGGAGTGTTTTACCTCAAGATAATCCGCGCCGGTCAGCCGTTCAATAGACGCGGTAATAGCCGGCAGCCGCCTTATGATATTACGCAGAACGCCGTTTACGAAACCCTTAAAATGCCCGCGCCCCGACGTAACCGCCAGCTTCACGGCCTCGTCGCATACAGCGTACTCCGGTTCCCCGTCCATAAAAGCGATCTGGCACACGGACATCCGCAGCAGGTTCAGTATCAGCGGATCCATATCGTCCGTTTTAACCGACGCTACCGCATTTATAATATAGTCCAGCGTAAGGAGCCTCCGCAGCGTCGTATTGACGCATTCCGTGATAAAAGCCCTGCGTTCCCTGGGCATATCCGCCCTGGCGTCCAGCCCCCGCCGCAAAGCGATATTACTGTACCCGCCCCGGCCCAGAATATCCGCCAATATCTTCAGCGCCGCCCCGCGCCCGCTCTCTTCAGTATTATCAATAGGCAATTCGTATATCCCTCATTTTTTCTTGACACTTTATAAAAAAACTGTTAGACTATCCTCCTAAGGTCATGCCCGAGTGATGGAATAGGTAGACATTCCAGACTTAAAATCTGGTGGAGGCAACTCCGTACCGGTTCGAGTCCGGTCTCGGGCAGCTGGAACCTAGAACCTAGATTGTATCATAATGCTCTGGCTTTTTGCAACCCAAAAATGACCTTCGGGGCATTTTTGTTTTATTTTCAGGAACATTTTTAAACTCAACCCGTCATACTTCACAGAAAGGACGCGATTATATGCTAAAAAAGTATTTTAGGTTATTCCTGCCGTTACTGCTCCTCGGGATTATTCTTCCTGGGTGTCACAT
>JAISVU010000171.1 GCA_031271375.1 Clostridiales bacterium
CTATGGGCAAGGAGCCCTCCCAGGTTAGATGCGTGAACGCCGGTTCTGCCGCTCCTCAAATCGTCTATCATGGCCGCGCTTACCCTGTAGCCGCCGCTCTCTATCGGGCGCACAAGCCCGCCCCTGCCGATAAAGCCGTCAAAACCCTCTATATTATGGCCCTCGGCGGTCAGTATACACTCAATAAGCTCCAGGCGGTAGCCCAGCTGGTCGATAAGCGTATCGAAGCGGGCCAAATCGTCAGCGCCGTGGTGGATGGTCTTTGTAAGGATGGGTTTATCGCCATCAAAAATCCCGATCTTCGTTGACGTTGAACCGGGATTGATTGTCAGTATTTTCATTTATTTGCCTTCGCTTCTTCGTATGACTCCAGAACGACGCCTTCGGTATTTGCCATTTTCGCGACCGCGTTATATATTTCCTCAACGCTGTCCGATTTTACTATAATAGTCGCAATCGCCGCCAATATAGCCTTTGTTTCATAAGCCATGCGTCACAACTCCCTTCATAAATAATCGCGACGATTTCATAATAGCACAATATTACCGGAAAGTAAAGGATTTCCCTTTACATTTTTAGGTGTTTATACTATAATGAGCCCAGTTTGAAATATCAAGGAACGGAGTAAATTTATGGAGAAGACAATGGAAAAGATTGTAGCCCTTGCGAAGAACAGGGGTTTTGTATATCCCGGCTCAGAAATTTACGGCGGGCTGGCAAACTCATGGGACTACGGCCCGCTGGGTACTGAGTTGAAGAACAACATTAAGAAGGCCTGGTGGAAGAAGTTCGTTCAGGAAAGCGAATACAACGTAGGCGTGGACTGCGCGATGATTATGAACTCAAAGGTCTGGGCAGCTTCGGGTCATCTCTCGGGCTTTAGCGACCCGCTGATGGACTGCCGCTCCTGCAAAGAGCGCTTCCGCGCCGATAAGCTCGTGGAAGACTATCTTGAGGCTCATCCCGAGGCAAACAAGGACGGGAGCCAGCCCGGCGGATGGGACAACGCGAAGCTCAAGGCCTTTATCGGCGTGAATAAAGTCCCTTGCCCCTCCTGCGGTAAGAGCGACTTTACCGACATACGCCAGTTCAATATGATGTTCAAGACCTTCATGGGCGTGACGGAAGAGAGCAAGAACGCCGTCTACCTGCGGCCCGAGACGGCTCAGGGCATCTTTGTCAACTTCAAGAATGTCCAGCGCACGTCACGGAAGAAGATACCCTTCGGCATATGCCAGGTTGGGCCGTCGTTCCGCAACGAGATCACGCCCGGGAACTTTATCTTCCGCACGCGGGAATTCAATCAAATGGAGCTGGAGTTCTTCTGCGAGCCGGGGACGGATATGGAATGGTTCGGCTACTGGAAGGATTTCTGCGCGAACTGGCTGCTTTCCCTGGGCCTCAAAAAAGAGAACTTCCGCGTCCGCGACCACGAAGAGGCAGAGCTGTCCCATTATTCCAACGCGACGTCCGACATCGAGTACCTCTTCCCGTTCGGATGGGGCGAGCTGTGGGGGATAGCAGACCGGACGGACTTCGACCTCGCCGCCCACAACATTCACTCCGACGAGGACTTGACCTACTTCGACCAGGAGAACAACCGGCGTTATATCCCATACTGCATAGAGCCGTCCGTCGGCGTTGAGCGCCTGATGCTAGCCTTCCTCTGCGACGCTTACGACGAGGAAGATTTGACCGAAGACGGTAAGGCCGATTCCCGCACCGTCCTGCGTCTGCACCCGGCCCTTGCGCCCATTAAGGCCGCCGTGCTGCCGCTGTCAAAGAAGCTGTCCCCGGCGGCGATTGGCGTATTCAAAGAGCTGTCGGCCGAGTATTTCTGCGATTTTGACGAAACGGGCTCCATCGGCAAGCGCTACCGCCGCCAGGACGAGGCGGGAACGCCGTTCTGCGTAACCTACGACTTCGATACCGAGGCCGGCGGCCCCGTTACCGTCAGGGAACGGGACAGCATGAAGCAGGATAAGGTAAGTTTGGCGGAGCTTAAACCGTATCTGGCGGAGCGGCTGAAATTTTAACCAGTGCGTTCGGTTCATAGAGCGAACAGTGTTCGTCCACAATTACCCTCTCTCTGTGCCTCTGTGTCTCCGTGTGTAAAATCTTTTCACACAGAGGCACAGAGAAAAGGAGATTATATAAAGTAGGTGCGGTGAAGTAATGAACATTTCAACAAAATGCGAGGAAATCCGTCAAAACATCGAGAAAGTCATCGTAGGCAAGTCCGGGCAGATAGAGCTGATGCTGGCGGCTTTGCTTGCCAAAGGCCATGTCCTGTTGGAGGACGTGCCCGGCACCGGGAAAACAATGCTGGCGAAGACGCTGGCGAAGTCCGTCAACTGCGGCTTCGGCCGGGTTCAGTTCACGCCGGATCTGCTGCCGTCTGACCTGACCGGGATCAATTTGTACAACCCTAAAACCGGCGACTTCTCGTTTAAACGCGGCGCGCTGTTCACGAACATCCTCCTTGCGGACGAGATTAACCGCGCTACGCCGCGCACCCAGTCCGGGCTGCTGGAGAGCATGGAGGAGCGGCAAATTACGGTTGACGGCGTTACATATCCGCTGGAACCGCCGTACTTTGTTATCGCGACGCAGAATCCCGTGGAGACCCACGGAACCTTCCCGCTGCCCGAGGCCCAGCTGGACCGGTTCCTGATAAAGCTCTCGCTGGGATATCCGGACAGGAGCGAAAGCATCGCGTTGCTGGGGCGTTTTGACAAGGGCAATCCAATGAACGCGGTATCCGCGGTCTGCTCCGCGGACGAACTTCTGGCGATGCAGGAAGCCGTTCAAAAGATATATGTCCATGAAGAAATATACGGTTACATAGTGGATTTAGCGGAGAAGACCCGCGCAAGCGATGCGGTTTCCCTGGGCGTAAGCTCCAGGGGGAGCCTGGCGCTGATGAACGTATCGAAGGCTCTGGCGGCCCTGCAGGGCAGGGAATACGTCATACCCGACGACGTGCAGCGCCTTGCGCCGTATGTCTTCAGCCACCGCATTATCATGCGCGGAGCGATCCACAACAGGGGAACGGAGACCCTTGAGCTGGTGCGCGACATAATAGCCGGAACGCGAGTCCCAGTGGAAGAGTGGAAGCTGGACGACCTGTCGTTGAACCAGGAAACGCGGAAGGGCCGCTAGGATGCAGGTTATACTGGCTATCCTTGTTATCGGCGGGTTCGTGCTGCTCCAGCGCAAGATATATCAAAAATACTGGGCAAGGAACCTGAGCTTCAAGTTCAGCTTCAACCGCAAAACCCTGTATGAAGGCGAGCGCGTCTTGATTATGGAGGAGCTGGAGAACCGCAAATTCCTGCCGCTGCCCTGGCTTGAAATCAATATAACCCTTCCGAGAAGCTTTATTTCCGAGAGGGGAAAGTATATCCAAAGCAGCGAAACCCAGTACCGAACCGATATCTTCGCCCTGCCTGGGAACAAAAGGCTAGTGATGGAAACGGGCTATATCTGCGCCGCGAGAGGGTTCTACCGCATACCCGATATCAAGGCCGAATCCTTTGATCTGCTGATGGGCGGGCCAAGCCGCATGAACTTTGCGGCGGACGCGTCGGTAACAGTGTTCCCGCGCCCGCTGGCCGTCAGCGAGCTGGAGGTGCCGTATAACAAGATTACCGGGGACATCGCGATGCGGCGCTTCATCCTGCCCGACCCATTCGAGTTTCGCGGCATACGCGAGTACCAGCCCTACGACAGCTTCCGCGACATAAACTTCAAGGCCTCGGCCCGGACGGGGGAGCTTATGTCCAACGTTTTCGACCCGACAGTGACGCAGGAGATACTCATTATATTGAACGTACAGAAATACAGCCATGTCATAAACTATCCCGTTTGCGAGGACGCGATTCGTCTTGCCGCTTTCCTCGCGGGGTATTATATAGGCGAGGGGATACCCGTATCCTTCGCTACCAACGGCAGGGACTGCGTATCCGGCGGCGAGGCGATGCTGCGTTCCGGCCTCTCCCGCACCCATCTTACTAATATCTACGAAGCCCTGGCCCGTATTGACCTCAGCATGATTCCAAAGAACCTGACAGAGCTGCCGAACCTCACATTCGGCAACACCGACGACCGTGTGGTTATCGTCATATCCGGCTACGGCGGAGCGGATTTAGTTGAATGGTACGACAAGATAACGGCGGAAGGCCGCACCGCCATGTGGATTGCGCCCAGGGGGACAGGCGAGGGGCAGGATGTGCCCACGGGAAGGGATATAGTGCTGTGGGAAGCGGGGCGCCTTACGGGCGCCAATGAATAATGAACAATGAATATTTAAGTGCGAAAGGCATAAACCTTATGTCTAGTAATAACGATGTTTCACTCATACGCAGATCAATAATCATGTTCCTCCACGAACTCCCCGTAGCCCTGGCAATCCATATGGGGCTTATTGTCGCTCTGCATTTGATGTCTTTTATCCCCGAGATGGCTGATAAATATGTGGAAATCCACGGGATGACGATGCTGAAGAGCGTTGAGGAACTGGCGCAGAACGAGTTTATCTATCCCTTCGCGTCGGATTTGAGCTTCGCTGCGCTTATCTTTATCCCTGTTGTGGTTTTCCTGCCACTGCGGCTTGGGATTAGGAATAAATTTCTTTGCGCCGCTTCGCATGTTATCGCTGCGGCGGGGTTCATTATCGGGGCCGGGCTTATCCCGGAGATTGAAAAGGTTATTCCGGTCTATGTGGTGTTCATTATCATAACGATGCTGACCTCCCTTACGCAAGGGCTGTGGCCCGCGCCAAAAGAAGAGAGCTTCGCCGATCATATGGTGCTCAGGATTGGCATTGCCTTAGGTATTTGCTCCATCATAACGATAATTACGCGTTTTTCGGGGGAGGATCAGTTTTTCGGCCTGTTCTTTGCTTACACGCTTTTATCTATTACGTGCATGGTTTTGTTCCAGCATCTTCAAAGGGTCAATGAGAATATAAGCAGAGTAGGGCATAACCTCACGGAAAAGCCGCTGGCTGGTATCGCGAGGACATATAACAACAGGCTCATCGCGGGTATCGCAGCAGTTTTAATGGTCGCGGCTGCTTCGATGTTCTTTGTCCGCCCCGAGTTTGGCAGCCTGCCGGAGATAGGGCTAGCCCGAAAGAGCTATGAATCAGCGGACAGAACCGAGCGCGAGGAAGACGATTCCTTTACATTCACGCTCCCCGAGTGGCTTCTTCCCGCTCAAACAGAACGCCCCCAAGAGGAAATGGCATACCGCCCGCCGCCGCCAAAGCGCCGCTATGAGCAGTATTTAGGCGTGCTTGCCGGAATCGTCCAAATCATTATTATCGTTATAATGATACGTTCGGTATTTAACAGAAAGAAGAAGGATAAGTCCGGCGATCCCTATGATATCATCTCCTTAACGACGCCGGATACGGAAAAAAAGCAGACCCCGGCTGCCCGGCCGGGTCTCTTCCTCACGCCAAACCAGCGTGTGCGGCGCATGTTCTATAAAGAGGTTGACGGACGCCGCCGTTCCGGGCTTTCCCTTACGCCGTCGTCAACATCCGTTACCATCGCGAACGACATTGGTGAGGACATCAGCCGCCTGGAAGGCTATTACCGCCTGGCTAGGTACAGCGGCAAGGAACTGACGAAGGAGGATGTGGCGGAGATAAAGAGGAAAGGCTGACAGTTTAATTATTAACCATCCTAGCTTTCAACGGAATCCATATCTCCACCACCGAATCCGGTTCGCCGCCGCCTTTGAAGCGCTCGTTATAACACTCTGCCACGTATTTCTGGCCCTTCAGCGATAACTGCTCGTATCGGTCGGCGTTGCCGTCAAGCCAGGCCTGCATCGTCATGTTTTCGCTGTCATAGCCGTTGGCGACAAGCACGTCGAATACCGCGTACTCGGCGGCGGGCAAGATTAGCGTTTCATAACATTTAGCGGCATCCGCACCGGCAACGGAGAATCCCACAAATATATCACCACTATCAGAGAAGCGCACCTCATAGCCGTTATTATCCGCCCTGGCGAATTGACTAACATTATAACGAGCGTCGAATTCGGCCCAGATAGCCCCGGTATCCGCCCCGTCGCCGGGGAGCCCGGCAATCAGCAGCTCTTTTACATTAATTATCCTCGGCTCCATCTTGTCTCCTCTCATTTCTGGCAGACCGGGCAGTAATAGACCTTTCCGCCCAGAAAAGCCTCTTTAACGATCGGCCCGCCGCAGACAGGGCAGGGAGCGGCAGCTGTTTTATTGGAAAGAACCGTGCTGTAACCGCCCCATTCGTTAAACAGGTCTTTCTCGGTGTCCCTGCCGCCTTGGTCTCTCATAGCGGCAAGTGTTGATCTAACGCTGTCAAACATACGTTCCTTGTCTTCGGCGCTCAAGGTCTCCAGCTTACGCTTGGGATGAATCCGCGCGTTGAAGAGTATGTCTTGAAGGGCGCCGTTCCCAAGCCCCGGTATCCGCTGTTCAGTGGCAAGGAAGGCCTTCGCGCTTAGGCTTGGTTTAAGCCCGTCGAATAGCCACATGAAATAGTCCCGGTCAAAGGCCTCCGACAGCGGGGAAGGGCATTTGTTAATGGTATACACCGGAGGCGGGGTATCCGAATCCGGGGGATAACACAGCATAGAGCCCCACATCTGCACGGTGCAGCTCATGCGCGAGCCGTCGTCAAACTCCAGCAGGAGCTGGTGCTTCGCCGGCCCCTTTGCCCCCGGTTCATGGTACTTGATGGGAGTGGAGATAACCAGCAGCATATCGCCGCAGATTATCTCCACATTGCCGCCGCAGGTATATCCTGTGCCGGGGTTGGATGACGTTATTGTCTTCCCTGTCAGCATAGGCCCGTAGGCGGCGGGGTCTCCGCTGTAGAAGGCGAAGCCGTGGGGAAAGGCATTCGCCGTAGCGGCGGTTATGGTCTTCCCCGTCAATGTTTTGTTGATTTGCTCTGAAAGAACATAGGCTTCGGGCAGCTCAATCATATTACTTCGCGGCAGCCCATCTCTTTAGGCTGGGGAAGAACTTCCTCATCTCGGCCCGCGCCGTGTCCGCGTCCGGCCAGGGGTTGTTGTTTGAGCAGTGGGGCACGCAGGTCTCGATCATCTCTTCCATCGTTTGATCCGATGTGAAGGCGCCGTTCACGTAGCAATAACGGCAGTAGTCCATGCTCTTGCCCCCGTCCTTCTCGCTGCCGTAGGATTCGGCGTCCAGGGGCATTCCGCAGCTCTGGCAGTACATTACGTTTTCCATAATAATCTCCTTTGTGTTTATTTGAGCGCTTCAAGCATCCTGCGGATGTCGTCTGCGATCATATCGCATTTGGATTTCTCGATCAATATATTCCCTCCGGTCATTATATAAGAGGGAAAGACACGGACAGAGCCCCAGTAATATGCGTTTTGCCGGATTTTATATGTCGATTCGCCGGGGATGATATTCTTTCCCGTGTCGGCTTTAGCCAGCATATTGACCGCCTTCTTTGCCACATCGCCCATAAGGCCGATGACCTTTAAAGCGGGGAACAGCTCCAGCTCCGATTTCAGGATAGGCAGATGCGCCTTAATAACCGCGGTATCCACGGTATATCCGC
>JAISVU010000177.1 GCA_031271375.1 Clostridiales bacterium
TGGGCAAGGGGCTCGACGCGCTGATACTTGCCCGGGATGAAGCCCCGGAGCAGGGAACGCTGGAGGTGGATATTAACCTCGTTGAGCCGAACAGGGCGCAGCCGCGAGAGGATTTTAACCAGGCGGATTTGGAGGAGCTAGCGGAGTCCATTAAGGCAGTGGGGATTATCCAGCCCTTAATAGTAAAGAAAGAAGAAGGTTATTATAAAATCGTCGCCGGGGAGCGCCGCTGGCGCGCCGCGCGGCTTGCGGCACTCAAGACGGTGCCGGTAATAACGCGCGAAGCGGACGAGCAGGACACGCTGGCCCTGGCGCTTATAGAAAACCTGCAGCGCGTGGACTTGAACCCGCTGGAGGAAGCGGTTTCTTATAAGCGCTTGATGGATGAGTTTGGATTCACTCAAGAGGATATAGCTAAAAAGATCGGCAAAAGCCGCAGCGCCATCGCAAATATACTGCGGTATCTCGCCTTGCCCGGCGGTATAAAGGAACACTTAAAATCCGGCGCGATAAGCCAGGGCCACGCTAAAGTGCTGCTTGGCGTTGAGAATACTGCGGAACAGCAAAAACTGGCCGGCATTGCCGTGTCTGACCAGCTCAGTGTAAGGGCGCTTGAGCGGCTTGTTAAGGACGGGAAAGCGCGGAAGATCACAGAACCAAAGAGTGATGAAAGCTCCCCATACAAGGCTTTGCACAAAAGTCTTGAAAGGGAGCTTGAGGGTGTGCTGGGAACCAAGATAAGCATTAAGACGGACAAGAGCGGCGAGAGGGGCCGTATCGAAATAGAATTCTATAACAATAACGATTTCGACAGGCTCTATCTTAGGTTGAAGAATTAAGCAAACATCTTCTTTACCCGGTCAATACCCGATTGGAACGCGGGGACGGCTAGCAGAACGGCTGTCATCGCGGTTTCGGGGCCGAGGTAGGCCAGCTGATATCCCATTGAGTATATCCAGACATTCTGATCGCCTGCGTATTCGGCGAAAAAGATAACGCCGGAGAGGGTTGAAAAGACGAAGCGCAGGGCCACGCCTAATATGAAGCCGTTATAAAGCCCGTATTTACGGTTTTTAAAGAAACCAGCGACGCCGAAAGCCCCGAAACCCAGTATGTAATCCAGCAGGAACTGGACGGGGTGATAGAAGCTGGGATTAAAAATGAAATCCAGCAGACCGAAAGCGGCGGCGGATGTGAAACCGGCCACAGGCCCGAAGAAATAGCCGGGAAGCGTTATGAACAGCATACTGCCCGGATGAACCGAGCCGCCCTGCGGCATTCTGAAGATGGTGATCAGGGACAGGGCAAATGCGACGGCGACGCAAGCCGCGCTGGCGGCGAGCATGCGAGGGGTAAGTTTAAAACCCCTTGAAACGGGTCTTTCCATAAAAAAAGCCTCCTTAGATTGGAGGCGGCGCAAAAGGTACGGAAGAAGCAGTTATCCTCGAAACACTTCCCTACGCCGGTATTAACCGGATCAGGTTCGAAGGGTACTGTCTCAGCCTGAGGAACTGTCCTTAAAGGACAGTTCATTGCGGCGCCCCTAGTGAATAAGGTTATTTTATCGCCGGATAAACAAAATGTCAAGATTTTTATAAACAAAGTTATAAAAGGGGAGTTAAATGTATAAAATCGTAGCAATAGACGCGGACGGCACGCTGCTGACGGAGCAGAGCGTCCCCGAGGACAACAGGCGCGCCATAAACGAGGCGCAGAGTAAAGGCGTCCATATCGCGCTGTGCAGCGGCAGATCAAGCGTGAGCCTGAAAAAGTTCGCCGCGCAGATGGGGCTTGTCCCGGGGCTTACGCATATAATAGCGTTCAACGGCGGCCTGGTATTCGACGGGTTCGGGAAACAACTGATGGAAAACCGCATGGGATTGGATCTCGCGTTGTATATTATCTCAAAGGTCAGGCGCTTCAACCGCACTATGGCCGTCTATACCGAGCCGGAAGAGCTTGTCTGCGAATTCCCCAGAGGGGACGAAGCCGAGATAGAGCGATACACCAGCGGGTCTTTGGTCAAGCCCACGTTTATCGGGTCTTACGAAACGGAACTAAAAAAGAATCCTTACAAGCTCATCCTGCTGGGGGAAACCTATCAGCTCAAGGCGGTTGAAGCCCATCTGCTGGCGCATGGCCGGGACATGGAGTACGATATGTCCTTCTCCAGCAAGCGACTGCTGGAGTTCTCGCATATCAATACAAATAAAGGGGCGGGCCTTAAGTATGTGTGCGAGCGGCTGGGCTTTGACATCGCGAAGGACGCCGCCGCCATCGGTGACAGCTACAATGATTTAAGCATGATCGAGGCCGCCGCGCTGGGTTGCTGCATGGCGAACGGCGAGGAAGGGGTAAAAGCCCTTGCCGATTATGTCACAGAGAGGGATAACGTGAACTGCGGCGTGGCTGAGGTTTTTGACAAGTTCATTTTGAAATGAAGGGTGTTTTGATGATCTCGACATTCTTAAAAAACTTTTTTCAAAAAGGGCTGTTGGGCATTTACCATAACTTTCTGTTGTCGTACCGGCAGATACGGCGCGGCGACAGGAACGTAATGGTCTTTATTATCTACGGCCTGTTATACGATGTGTTTCTGAATCTGTACAAGCCCTTTTCGGTCAAGTTTTTGGATCGTGTAGGCGGAACCGCTTTTCATATCTCGCTGCTGAATTCGCTGCCCGGCTTTCTCGCGGTGTTCGCGCTGATACCGGGCGCGGTTATCATCAACCGATTTAGGCGCAAGAAGGGCGTAATATCCGTATTCTTCGGGATATCCCGCGCCTTTGTGCTGATGCTTGTATTCATCCCGTATATGCCCGAAGCGCTGAGGCCAATTTTGTTTGTTGTCCTCATGTCCGCAATGAACTTTCCGGACGCCATTTCGCAGTCCGGGCTTCAAGGTTTTCTCGGCGACGTATTCAACGGGGTCGACCGATCCAGGGCTATAACCCTCCGCAACAAGTTCGGGCAGATGGTCGCGATGGCCGTCACGCTGTCGACGGGATTTATCGTAATGCTCGTGCCGAAAAACGAAGCGCAGACAATAACCGTTTACCAGGTTCTCTTTGCCGCAGCCGTCGTCTTCGGTATCGCTGAGATATTTGTTTTTATGAGGTTTAAAGAGCCTCAGAAGGAAAGCCCCGAAGGCGGGGAAGGAGGCGGGCGGCCGTCTCTGAAGTCCGGTTTTAAAGCTGTCTTGGAGCCGTTGAAAGACAGAAAGTTTGTCGCGTACATGATTCCCACGATCTATTTTTATTTCATGTATCAGGCGGGATGGCCCCTTTTCAGCATATTGCAGGTAATAGACCTAAAAGCGACCGAGTTTCATATGGCGCTTAACGCGGCGCTGGCAGGGATTTGCGGTTTCCTCGGCGCGAACTTCTGGGGCAGGCGCATTGCGAAGAAAGGGAACGATTTCACGACGGTCATAGCGACGCTGCTGCTGGCTGTTTCGGTATTTCTTACGATACTTTCGCCAAATATATGGGTTTATATCCTGTGCCAGGGTTTTGGCGGGTTTGTGGGCATAGGCGTCGTGATAACGATGTTTAACGGGCTGCTCGCGGCTACGCCGGATAAGAACAGGGTAATCTATATCGCGGTCTTCAATACGTTCGTGAATCTGTCGCTGGGGCTTTCGCCGCTCTTCGCGAATGTTTTATACGAGGCGATGGGCACGCGGCAGGCGATGGCCGTTATGGGCTTAGGACGGCTTTTGTCTACGGTTATTTTATATGTCATATATTTACGCAATAAACGTAAGGTAATTAAGAGCGTATAAGAAAATTTTCTTGACACGCGCCGTAAAGAGGTATAGAATTAAGATAAGCTATGCCTAAAACACATATAGCCGCACATTGAAAATTTAATAGAAGGAGGTTAAAAATGACAACGATACAAGTTGTTATACTTGCCGTGTCCGAAGGGATTGTTTTGCTTGTGGCCGGGTTTGCGTTAGGGATGCTCTATCGCAGGAAGGTAGCCGAGGCAAAGATTGGCTCCGCAGAATCGCAAGCCGAGAATATAATTGAGGAGTCTAAACGCCTTGCGGAATCGCGGAAGAAGGAAGTGCTGCTGGAAGCCAAAGAAGAGAATATACGGCTCAAAAACGAGTTTGAGAAGGAGGTCCGCGAGAGACGGAGCGAGATAAGCCGCCTTGAGCGGAGGCTGCAGCAGAAGGAAGAGTCGGTGGACCGTAAAAACGATTCTTTGGAACGTAAGGAAGAACAGTACCAAACTAAACTGGAGTCGATAGACTTACAGAAAGCGGAAATAGCCGCCGTGCTGAAAAAGCATACCGAGGAACTTGAACGTATCTCGGGATACACGACGGAGCAAGCGAAGGATATTCTCATGTCGTCCATTGAGAGCGAGGTCCGGCTGGAATCGGTAATGTTCATCAAGGACAGTGAGGCAAAGGCAAGGCAGGAAGCGGGCAAGAAAGCGAAGGAAATTCTTGGCCAGGCAATACAGCGTTGCGCGGTGGATCAGTTTGCGGAAACAAGCGTTTCGGTTGTGCAGCTGCCCAGCGACGAAATGAAAGGCCGTATAATCGGAAGGGAAGGCCGCAACATCCGCGCCATCGAATCGCTGACCGGCATTGACCTGATTATTGACGATACCCCCGAAGCCGTTATACTGTCGGGCTTTGACCCGATACGGAGGGAGATCGCAAAGGTCGCGCTGGAGAAGCTGATTATCGACGGCCGCGTACATCCCGCGAGGATAGAGGAAATGGTTGAGAAAGCCAAGCGGGAAGTGGAGCAAAACATCCGAGAGGAAGGCGACGCCGCCTGTTTCGAAACAGGGGTTCACGGGCTTCATCAAGAGGTTGTACGCTTATTAGGCAGGATGAAATTCAGAACGAGCTACGGGCAAAATGTTTTAAAACATTCTATAGAGGTTTCGTTACTAAGCGGGATAATAGCGAGCGAGCTGGGCGCGGACGTTATTGTGGCAAAGCGGGCCGGTTTGCTCCATGATATAGGAAAGTCTCTGGACCACGAGCATGAGGGCACTCATGTGTCACTGGGTGTGACTTTACTGAAAAAATACCGTGAGTCCGATATCGTCATCAACGCCGTGGAAGCGCATCACGGCGACGTGGAGCCCACTAATATCATATCTATTATTGTACAGGCCGCAGACGCCATCTCCGGCGCCAGACCCGGCGCAAGGCGCGAGACTTTGGAGTCCTATGTTAAACGCCTGCAGAAGCTGGAGGAAATCGCCGATGCGTTCCCCGGCGTTGAAAAGAGCTTCGCGATACAGGCCGGCAGAGAACTGCGGCTGATCGTCATACCGGAAATTATAGACGACGCCGGGCTGGTATTACTCGCGAGGGATGTTGCCAAGCGTATCGAGAACGAGGTGGAATACCCGGGCCAGATCAAGGTCAACCTTATACGCGAGACAAGGGCTATAGACTACGCAAAGTAAGACCGTTAAATAAACAAGCGATAAATATCCCGTGGTAGGGAATTTTTTTCAGCTAATGAAAAAGGTTCCCTTGTTTAATATAAGGCTTGAGTAATAAAAGGAGGTATACATATGTCTTTATTGGAATCCGTTATAATGGGAGTAATTCAGGGGATAACGGAGTTTCTTCCGGTGTCCAGCTCGGGGCATCTGGCGCTGTTCCATAATATTACGGGCGACCCTGTTGATAACCTGCTCTTTGATATCGCCCTGCATGTGGCGACGCTGATACCGGTTTGTATAATACTGCGCAAGGAGATATGGGCCATTCTTCGCAAGCCCGTTCAGAAAACCACGGGGCTGCTTATCGTGGGGACGATACCCGCCGTTATCGCCGCGTTGCTGTTTAAGGACAAGGTGGAGGCCCTCTTCGGCGACGTGCGGTTCTTGATGATCGGCTTCGCCGTAACGGGGCTGCTGCTGCTGTACGCCGACTGCGTTAAGAAAAGACACCTCACAAAAGGGATTAAGGACATGACATATATTGACGCGCTCGTAATCGGCGCAGTGCAGGCCGTGGCTATTGCGCCTTCTGTCTCCCGTTCGGGCTCCACGACCGCCGCGTCGCTGTTCCGAAAGGTGAGCCGCAAGGAGGCGGCCGCCTTCGTGTTTCTGTTGAGTATACCCGCTATCCTCGGGGCGGCGGCGCTGGAGGTTAAGGATTTGCTTACGGGGGCGATAACTGTTACCCCTAGCGACGGGCTTAACATGGCGTTCGGCTTCGTCGCCGCGGCTTTGGCGGGGTATCTTTCAATAGCGTTGGTGTTTAAGCTGATCCAAAAGGCCAGGCTTAGGTATTTTTCGTTCTATCTGTTCGCGCTGGCCGCGTTTATTTGCGTGGACACGTTTATTTTAAAGGGCATCGTGTTCGGGGGATAGGATATGAATGTGAATAAACCCTCGCGCCATATAATCAATTATAAGGATATTGGCGGGGGATTTTTTATGCCCGGTTCAAGATTGCAGAACAAGATGAAGCAGATGCTCTATAAACCCAATAAGAATAAGATATTTAAGGCGTTGAACCTGGACGCGGTGAGGGAACTGGGGGAGGCGCTGGACAAGGGGATTGAGACGAAGGGAAAAGATGTGGGAACGGAGAAAGAGGATAATAAATATTAAAAATTAAACAGCCGCTTCCCATTCTCATATGTTTTACTCGCCGCTTCCTCCGGGGTTATTCCGCGTATCTCAGCCAGCTTTTCGCAGATATGGCGCAGGTTACGAGAATCGTTACGCTGGCCCCTGAACGGGACGGGGCTTAGATACGGGCAGTCCGTTTCTATTAAGATATAATCGGCGGGGAGCGCGGCGGCAGCCTTACGGTTTTCTTCAGCCTTAGGGTATGTTAGAACCCCGCCAAAGCCGATGTAAAAGCCCAGCTTGGCATATTCGGCAGCCAGCTCCGCTCCGCCGCCGTAACAGTGGATAACCCCGCCGACACGGGCGGCCCCGCTGTCTTTAATTATGTCAAATGTCTCCCGGTCGGCTTCGCGGGAATGGATAATCACGGGAAGGCCCGCTTCCAGGGCCAGCGCAAGCTGATCCCGGAAGCGGCGGCGCTGGACATCACGCGGGGAATGGTCATAATGGAAATCCAGCCCGATCTCACCGATCGCGACGGCCTTCCTGTGCTTGGACAGCGATAACAGATTATCCAAGTCCCTGTCCTCAATATCCTTGACGTCGTGGGGATGAACGCCAACGGAGGCGTATATATAGTCATAATCTTCCGCCAGCTTTATACTGTCGTATGAGGAGCGCATATCGGCGCCGACATTGATAACGCAGTCTATACCGGCGTTCGGTAACGCGTCGGAAAGCAGCCTGTCCCTGTCTTTATCGAAACGGTTGTCGTCGTAGTGGGCGTGAGACTCGAAATACCGCATTACTTAACCTTAGCCCCGCTGTCCGCCCCGTCCGCCGTAACAAGCCTCAGGCCCTCGCCTTCCCCAGCCGCGAGGATCATCCCCTCGGACATATGCCCGCGCAGTTTAATCGGCTTGAGGTTCGTCACTACTACGACGGCTTTGCCTATCATATCCTCAGGCGTGAAGCGTTCAGCTATCCCGGAAAGAATCTGCCGTGTTTCACCGCCTATTTCAATCTGGGACTTTAAGAGCTTTTCGCTGACCTTCTCGCAGGATTTTACGATACCGACGCGAAGCTCTAGCTTGGCGAAGTCTTCTATGCCGATATAATTCTCTGTCTTTACGGCGGGGGCGGCTTTTGCCTCAGTCTTAACATCAGCATTAGGCTCCGCTGGCTTGTCCGGCTCGCCGAACGCGGCTTTAAGGTCTATCCGGGGGAACATTGCCGCGCCTTTTACGATAGTTATGCTTTTGGGGAGCCCCCCGAAGCTCAGACTGTTCCAGGTCTTCAAGCTGTCGTCAGTAATGCCCAGCTGTCTGAAGATTTCGGCGGACGTGTCCGGCATTACCGGGGAAATAAGGATCGCCGAAAGCCGCAGAATCTCGGCCAGGTTATACAGCGCTCCGGCTAGCGCGGTTTTATCGCCGTTACGGAAGAGCGTCCAGGGCTCCGTCTCGTCCACATATTTATTCGCTCGGCGCACCATAGTCCATATCTCGGTCAAAGCCTCGGAAAAGGCGATTCTGTCCATCGCCGCCGCAGATTTAACAATGGTTTGCCCGGCGGTGTTTATAAGGGATTCGTCGAAGGACGTGGCCTTATGCTCCGCAGGCAGCGTTCCGCCGAAATACTTGTCAATCATCCCGGCGGCGCGGGAAAGGAGGTTGCCCAGGTCGTTGGCAAGGTCGGCGTTTATCCGCGACGCCAGCGCTTCTTCGGTATAGTTCCCGTCCTGGCCCATGACCACCTCGCGCATCAAGAAATAGCGCACCGCGTCGACGCCGTACTTCTCTACAAGGATTTCGGGGTCTACGACATTGCCTTTGGATTTTGACATCTTGGCCCCGTCAATCAGGAGCCATCCGGTGCCGAACACGGTCTTTGGCAGCGGTTCGCCCAGGGCCATCAGCATCGTGGGCCACAGGATGGTATGGAAGCGCAGGATATCCTTGCCCACCATATGCACGTCGGCGGGCCAGTATTTTTTGTATTCGCTGTCGTCTTCGCCGAAAAGCCCCAGGGCCGTGACGTAGTTTGGCAGCGCGTCAAACCAGACATATATAACATGGCCCTCGTCAAAGCCCACTGGGATACCCCATTTAAACGTCGTGCGCGAGACAGCCACATCTTCCAGCCCGCTTTTGATAAAGCTCACCATCTCGTTCTTGCGGCTTTCGGGGCGGATGAAATCGGGGTTATCCTCAATATGCTTCAACAGCTGATCCTGGTATTTGGACTGACGGAAGAAATAACTTTCCTCCCGCACGGTTTCCAGCGGGCGGCCGCAGTCGGCGCATAGATTGTCCGGGGCCTGCGTCTTTGTGAAGAATGTCTCGCACTGGACGCAGTAGAGGCCTTCATAATGGCCCTTGTATATATCGCCCTTGTCGAACAGCGTCTTGAACAGCCGCTGGCAGGCTTTTATATGGAACGGCTCCGTTGTCCTCATAAACACGTCGTATGCGCAGTTCATCGTCTTCCACAGCTTCTTTGTCATATCCACGATACGGTCTACGTATTCAATCGGCGTGACGCCGGCGGCCTCGGCAACGCGCTCGATCTTCTGCCCGTGGTCGTCGGTGCCGGTGAGGAATTTTACGTCATAGCCCCTGAGCCGTTTGTAACGCGCCATGACGTCCACGGCGACGGTGCAGTAGGTGTTGCCGATGTGGAGCTTATCGGAGGGATAGTATATCGGCGTCGTGATATAGAAAGTGTCTTTCATGCGTTCCTCCTGGTTTATTTTTGATTATCATTAACAGTTTTAAAGAACTCCAAAGCCATCTCTGCCGAGCGATCCCAAAAGACCCAGTCGTGCCCGCCGGGCCACTCCTTATATGTGACGGGGAGCGGATCCTTCAGCAGCTTTACGAAAGCCCGGTTTGCTTCAAGCAGGCCGTCGTCCAGGCCGCAGGTCATAAACAGCGGCATTCGGGAGTTTATCTTGTTCAGTTTATCGGAAGCGGACGGAATAAGCGGCTCCAGCCGGGCTTTGTTCCTCGCGGCCTTTGTGCCCCAGATTGCCGGAATCTCATCCATGTCCGCCAAGAGGCCGTCAACCCTGGGCGTCGTTATATCGCAAACGCCGGAGAAGGACGCGGCGGCGGCGTAGTTTTCGGGAAAGGACAGCGCGCAGCGCAGCGCCCCGTAACCGCCCATTGAAAGGCCGGCTATAAAGGATTCTTGGCGTCCCGAGGCTATCTTAAACATGCGGGAGGCAATGCCGGGCAGTTCTTCTGTAATGAAGGAAAAATACCTGCCGCCGTGGCGCATATCGGCATAAAAACTGCGCCCGGCGTCCGGCATGATAACCGCGAAGCCCAGCCGGTTCGCGTACAGCTCTATATTCGTGTACCGCGTCCAGCATGTATAATTGGCCATTATTCCGTGCAGAAGATAGACCGATGCGGGCTCTTTGACATTCTGCGGCATTATCACCCGCAGATTAACATCCATACCCAGGCGCTCCGACGCAACCGTGCCGTCAAAACATGCCATATTATCAACCCCAATATTATGTTGCTAATGCTTGAGAATTAGTATATCATAGAGGATATTGCGTTGTATAGATAAAATCTTTATGATTTGGAGGAACTTGCGTATGGAAAACGCGCAGGAAGAAAAGAGGGCAATGACCAAGCGGGAAGTAATTCGGGAAATAATAAGCTGGATACTGTGGCTCGCTGGGGCTGTTGTGCTGGCGCTGATTGTAAACCGCACCGTTATAGTAAACGCCGAGGTAATTTCGGGTTCAATGGAAACGACGATAATGACTGGCGATAAGGTTTTGGGAAATCGCCTCGCGTATGTGTTTTCAGAGCCTAAGCGGCTGGACGTGATTGTGTTCCGCTTTCCTGACAACCGGGACGAGCTGCCTTATGTTAAGCGTATAATCGGGATGCCCGGCGAAACGGTTACGATTTCGGAAGGCTTGATATATATAAATGGTTCTGACGTCCCGCTTGATGAAAGCGTGTATCTGCACGAAAAAATGAACGGGTCCTTCGGGCCGTATGAGGTTCCTGAGGGATCATACTTTGTTTTGGGAGACAACCGGAACAATTCGATAGACTCCAGGGCATGGAGGAATAAGTATGTCCCTAAGGAGGATATTCTAGGAAAGGTTTTTATGCGGTTCTATCCCAAGATAAATCTTATAAAATAGGGTTGCCCGTCTGTATTGTCCGTTTTTGAGAGAAGAATGTCGTATAATGACCATTCGTTTCTATTGCTATAATTTGTATATTGTAGTATAATTAGGACAATACATTTTGTGAGGAGTGATCCATATGATGCCTATCGGCACGGTCTGCGGTAATAGAGTTTACCATGCCCATGAACAGGTAATCGCTGGCAACAGGATATCGTACTATCTTATCAAGGGTTATTTCCACAACCCTTGCAAGCAGGAGTATTATGGAGCGCTTGTCAGGAATGAGGATAACGGGGAATCGGCCGGGGCCAATTTAAGCGAGGATATGGCCGTCGCGGACTACGCCGTGTCGGCGCTCTTCCGTTTGATGGTTACTCCGGTATCCTTTTACGAGGTTATCGACAGCATATATGAAATGGCGTTAAACAACGCCGCTCACGGAGAGAGGTTAATTGCAAATGAAATCAAGACTGAGCTGTTCGGGGCGGACAGCGGAGCTTGCGAGCCGCTGACGGAGGTAGAAACTATCCTGGTCTAATCCGCCGAAATACTTCCCGTAATATTTCCCATTAAACGTAATGAAATAAACGCTGTGCTTTAAGGATATCCGCATTCGTTTAAAATCCTCGGGGGTTACGCGGCCCAGCCGCCGGGCTTCCATAATTCGCGAGGCTCCTGTGAGCCCTATGCCGGGAACGCGCAGCAGGGCTTCATATGCCGCAGTATTTACCTCAACAGGGAAGAACTCCATATGCCGCAAGGCAAAAGCGGTCTTAGGGTCCACGTCGCGCTCCAGGAAAGACGCGCCCTCCGGGGCCAGTTCTTCCGTGGTCATGCCATAGGCGGCGATGAGCCGGTCGGCTTGGTATAATCTGTTCCTCCGCCAAATCGGGGCGCTTTCAGACGGCAGGACATCGGTTTCCTGCACCGGGAAAAACGCCGAGTAATAGACCCTCCGCAGCCCGTATTTCTTATACATTGCCTCGGAAAGCCTTATTATCGTGCGGTCGTCCTCGCCCATCGA
>JAISVU010000180.1 GCA_031271375.1 Clostridiales bacterium
CGCCTGCCTGGCCCAGCTGGTCAACGTCATCGCCCCGATATTTACGGAACCGGGCGGTTCCGCCGTCAAGCAGACTATTTATTATCCCTTTGAGCTGGCCTCGCGGTACGGGCGCGGAACAGCGCTTAATCTGAGCGTGGACTGCCCGGGCTTCGAGAACCGCCACGGGACGGCGGATTATATATCGGCTTCCGCGGTTCAAACGGCGGAGGGCGGGCTCACGGTCTTCCTCACGAACTATGATACCGAGGCGTATGACCTGGAATTGGAGCTTCACAGGCTGGATTATCCTAAAGCCGTGGAATCCATTGTTATCGCCGAAGGAAAGCCTGAGCCGCAGGCTAACAACCTGCCTATCGCGAATAACGGAAGCGTGAGGCTTGAACTGGCTCCGAACTCATACAGTATGATAAGGCTTGCGCGTTAGTTCTATGAATAGGGCTCGGCGCGGTTTTTTACCTATCTGTTGCTATATCCTCGCGGCCGCCGTTATAGCGGCTTATTGCGCGTGGCTTGTGATAAAAGGCGTCCCTGGAATTATGGGTATTGTGCTAGGCCTTATTGCGGTTGTTCTGTTCGGTGTTGGGCTTACACGGACGGCGGCAGCCTTTAAACGCAGGGAACCGCTTGTGCTCGCGGACGGGAAGCCGCCGTATATCTTGCTCGCCCTGTGGATAATGAGCATTAACGCCGTCTTTATCGTCTGGGCGTTAATGACCTCTCCCGGAATAAGTTTCTTCCAAGCTCTTGAACGCATATGGTATAACACGATTGACGCGAACAATTATGCAGAAATCGCCGATCATTGGTATTTCCCGGTTGAGGGAAGCCAGCTCCAGTATAAGATCGCCTTTTTTCCATTATATCCGGTTTTAATGAAGGGCTTTTGGTACATCGTCCGCAGTATGCCCATCAGCGGTATGATATTAAGCTCTGCCTGCGCCTATGCAGTAGGGCTTATTGTTTATAAGATAGCCCGGCTGGAACTGGGCGACGACTGCGCGTCCTCGGCAGTGCGATATCTCTTTATCCTTCCTTCGGCGTTTTTCCTGATGGCGCCGATGACGGAGAGCCTTTACTTGCTGCCGACCGCCGCCTTCTTCCTCGCTCTCATAAAGAAGAAGCGGGGCATTGCGGCGTTCTGCGCTTTCCTCGCGGCCACGTCCCGGCCACAGGGGGTTCTTTTCGTCATACCCTTCGCTGTGGAAATGATTGCGCAAATAAAAGAATATGGGATATCCAAGTCGCTCAAATACTTTCCGCTTGTGTTATCGCCTCTCGTTGGTATGGGATGCTACCTGCTTATTAACTTCCAGGTTTATGGCGATCCCTTATATTTCATGTCGGTTCAAAGCCAGCATTGGGGTAACTCTTTAAGCCCATTCTGGCACACGCCGGTATACCTAGCCGAATATCTGCAACACTACCTGGAATCGGGAGACACGCGCATAGCGCTCGGCCTGTCCGTACCCAACCTCCTGGCCTTTTTCGGAGGCCTCGGACTGATTGTGTCCGGGGCGAAGCGTCTGCGGCCCTCCCTCACGCTGTATTCCCTTGCGTATTTCGCGATGAGCTTCGGTATCTCATGGCTCCTTTCCGGCCCGCGTTATCTGTGCTGCCTGTTTCCTGTCGCTATAGCGGCGGCGAGGGTAAGGGGCAAGGGCAGGGGGGATGATCTTTTGCTTTCCTTTGTGTTTTTTGTGTGCTTTGTGGCTTATATATTCCTTTTTATGAACCGGTTTTATGTGTATTAGGTCGATAAATAAATGCGCAAGCGTCCAAGACAAATAGCTCCATTACCCTTCCAACTCCTTGTCGTTTTGCTTTTGCACAGTATATTCTTCAGATGATAATCTGCCCGCAAACATTCCGCACAAGCCCTCTATAGCCTGTAAGCTTTTCTTTAGTAAATAGAATCCCCAAATATTAATCAAGTCGTCTTTCCGGGTGTTTTTCGCTGCCGGGATGCCGATTTTTTCGCCGTCTTTCTTCCCGGAAAGGTCGGTGCTTGACCTTTTTTAGTTTTTTTGTCGCAAGATTTTTACTGGGTATTAGCATTTTCTAACATATTATCTCTGCGAGCGGGGCATATAATGGTAATTGCTCTCTCAAAACTAATGGACAAGCTAAATATAGAAGGATGGGAACAATATGTTTAAAACGTCGGCTGACCGGGCGGACAGCGAAAGCCCGGCGGCTTCTCTTTTCACGGGGATAAAGAAAAATGCGGTGGACGCCGGGCTTGCGCTGGCGTGTTTCTTTCTGGGCAGGGCGCAGATATTCGGAACCCTTTCGCCAATGGCGGTGGCGGCGACGGTGCCGGTTTTCCTGGAAGGGCCGCGCTTTTACATATTCGCTGCGCTGACGCTGGCCGGTGCGGTGACACGGTTCGACGCGCGCCATACGATTAAATATATCATCGCCGTCGGGGTTCTATGGTTTATCAATATCTGTTTGCAGGGCAGGCTGAAGAAAGCGGATCAGCTGACAAAAAGCGCCGCCGCCGGCGTGGTCATGCTGCTTGCCGGGCTTGTCCCCGCCGTCTTGAGGGGCCTTATGCCTTATACACTGATGATATGCGTCTTGGAAGGCGTTCTGGCCTTTTCCCTTTCGTTCATCCTCAGCAAGGGCAGGGAAGCGCTGCTGGCAAGGAACACGCCGATGACCTCGGAAGAACTGATGAGCGTCGCGTTCCTGTTAAGCGGCGTTATAATGGGGGCGGCCGATATCTGGCTGGGCATGGTTTCATTCAGGTATCTGCTGTGTACGTTCTTAACCCTGCTGATGATAAGCAAGGCCTCCGGCGCCGTCGCGGCCGCGATGGGCCTGGTACTGGGTATATTAATGCACGCGACCGGATATGAGGAACCGGGCTTCGCCGTCTCGTTATCGGTTTCAGCGCTTATTTGCCAGTTTATAAATGGACACGCCAAACCCATAATGGGCGCGGTCTTCACGGCCTTGATGTCTGTAACGGCACTGTATTTCGGGTTCTTTTCCTGGGAACGGCTGGTTTCATACGCGCTGGCGGCGGGGCTCTTCTCGCTGCTGCCGACGGCGAAGATTCTGCCGGGGATCGGCAGCTTGATGACCCCGGCGGGAATCAGCGCCCAGGAGTATTATAAACGCGCTAAAGGCTTGGCCGCCGGGCGGCTGGTATCCGTTTCCGAAGCGTTCAAGCGGCTTGCGTCGGTCTTCGGCGGCGTCTATAAACCGCGTACCGGCTTCACTAGAACCGAGGTAAACAATCTGCTGGACGACGTTATCGCAAGGAGCTGCAGCGGCTGCGTTAAAAACGTAATCTGCTGGGATCAAAACTTCCACGAAACCTACAGAAAGGCTTATGAGGCCCTGGAAAACTGCGATGCGCTGCCGGACACGGAGGGGGATATTGGCCCGTTCTTTGAGTTTTGTGTAAAGAGCCCGGAGTTTTACTCAAATATACGTTATTTCTTTGAAATGTATAAAAACGACCTCAAATGGCGCAACTACCTGAACGAAAGCCGCTTGATGGCGTCGGAGCAGCTGCTTGCGGCGTCGGTCATCATCGGCGATTTGGCCGGCGGAATGGATTTTAAGGGACGCTTCGATTGGGCCGTGGAAAAGAAACTCCGCCAGGCCTTGCTGAAAGCCGGGGTTGAGGTGTCGGGAGCGGTCGTTACATATTTAGACGGCAGATGCGAGGCGGAGATAACCCACAAGCCCTGCGTCTTCGCAGGGTATAAACCAAAATGCCAGGAGATCGCCGACATCGCGTCGGAGGTCTTAGATAGCAAGATGAAGAAAAACGCAGCCGAATGCTGCGCGCGGCATGAAGGCGCTAAATACCTGTGCCGCCTTACGCTGTCAGAGGAGCACCGCCTGTCTGTCTCCTGCGGCGTCGCGCGAGAGACGGCGGCAAAGTCCGGCGAGTCCGGCGACAGCTACTCGCATTTCCGGCATAAAAATGACCGCGTGGTGCTGGTTCTCTCCGACGGGATGGGTACGGGCAGGCGCGCTCAGGCCGAAAGCCGCGCTACCGTGGAGCTCTTCGAAGAGTTCATGGAGTCAGGGTTTGAAAAGAACCTTGCGGTGAGGCTTATAAACTCGGCCCTCCTCCTCAAGTCTACCGCGAACCCGGATCGGGAGAGCTTTTCCACGCTGGATATATGCTCAATAGACCTCCACACGGGCAGGGCTGAGTTCCTCAAGGTGGGGGCGTCATCCACGTTCATCATAAGCGGCGACGCGGTGGAGTCCATCAGCTCATACTCCCTTCCCGTGGGCATCCTGGAGAGCGTTGAACCCGACGGAGCCAGCCGCAGGCTAAAACACGGCGATATCGTTATAATGACGACGGACGGCGTCCTGGACAACGTGGGGGACGCGGAGAAGGAGCGGTGGGTCGTCTCCGCCATACGCGCGGTTAAGAGCAGCAATCCTCAAATTATCGCCGACCACCTGCTGGACGAGGCGAAGAAGAGCGGGGAAGCTAAGGACGATATGACTATTCTCGCGGCAAGGGTGTGGGAAAAGATTTAATGTGGTTTAATTTACCATTTTCAGGGCAATCCTTTTAGTAATCGTACATAAGGAGGATTGCGGTATGGACAAGAAGTACATGAGCGACAACAAGCGCGTCATTCTGATAACGGGGGACGAACAGAAATGGTTCGAGCAGGCGATATTCATCGTAAGAAAATCTGCGGCGCAGAGGGCTAATATAGACTTCGTGCGGGAGGCCGAGCTGATTATACAGAACTACATGAGCGGAGCCGCCGCCAGAACGCCCGTATCACCGGAGCCGGGGCTTTCCGCAGCCCCGTCGGGCCGCGCCGCAGCTTCGGTACGCAAAACCTATAAATCCCACCGGAGCAAGCTGGACGTTATTATTAACACCATGATTATCGTGGTCTGCGGTGCGATTGTGGTTATGCTGGCGCGGATAATAACGGGGTAGGGAATAGCCATACCTATATTATTCCTGTAATTAATTGACTTTTTATGTCTCTTCTGATACAGTTAATGTATTAGGAGGTGTTTGCATGGGAAGCGAAGATAAAGAAAAATTAGATGACAGAGAAAGAAAAAGCGAGCCCAAGACTTTATCTGAGAAGCTGGAAAGCGAAGATAAGGAAAAAGTTCATACTGGAAAAAAGAAGAGTAGGTTTAATGAATTTATAGCAAAATTCAATTCTAGTCAAATAGTAATTTTTATTATATCGTTACTTGGCATCGTAAGCTTTATTTTAATGTTTGTTTTTCAGTTTGCTCTTAAATCGCCAAAAAGGTTTCAATACGACATCAAAACTGAAAGTATTATAGGTGATCAGGAATCACTTTCCGAAGATATTTTAATCTATTACAAAGGTGTAGAAATACCTTATTTGCTTTCAACCTCAATAAATATTAAATATACCGGAACCGATGCCATCACAGGTGAGGATATCGCAACACTAGATCCCTTATCGATTCACTACGCTGAAACTGAAGGTATTTATGACATAAAGCTGGTCAATGTCTCTAATGATTTGAGTAACATAGTGCTTGAATGGAATGAGCAAAGCCAAATAGTGTATCTTGATTTCGAGTTTTTTCAAAAGAATGATAGTTTTACAGTCCAAATTCTTAATTCATCTAAAGTAGAACCTATTCTTACAGGAACGATAAAGGGGAGAAAAGGCGAAAGTATTCAAAAAAGTAAATTTGAACCATTTCCATTAACTATTGTGTCGATATATTTATTAGAAATTATAATTTTAACTGCGCTGTTTATATGGCAATTCAAATCAAAATTTAGAATAAGAAGTATTATATACATAGATGTAATTGTAATTTTATATTCGATTGGTATGTTAATTTATATATTGGTAAAATATTATTCTTAATAAGCTAACTGTTTATGATACGTGAGTGACTATTTATAATCTTGCTGTCTACAAATTATTACGAAAAGCAGAAAACGTTGGAGTAAAATTAGTCACTCCTATCTTTCGTCGTGATTATGCAGCATATACATAAGGATCAGTAATCCGGCGTAGCTTAAAACCGAGGGGCATAAACTTAAGCCCCCCGGTTTTTCTTTTCTTAAAGTAACTATCTGGTTTCTGTACTCTTGTTTCTCGGCCTTATTAAAAACCGAGGGGCATAAACTCAAGCCCCTGGTTTTTTTCTTAAAGTAACAATCTCGGTTCTGTTTTCTCGGCTCTCGGCCCTAGCTCACGCCGCGCCGTCCACTTCCTCCGCGTTCTCCAGCCGGTAGATCAGCTGGTCAACCATCGCGTCGCGGAGCGGCACGCCCATAAAGGACGATTCGCCGATAACCTCAACGCCCGCGGCGTCGCCCCAGCTGCTGCCGGGGAAGGGGTAGCGGTCGCCGCCGGTAAGCATGAAATCGTTGCAGGCGACTTTGTAGACATCCTCGGGGTCGATTTCGTCTCCGGATTCAAGGAACCATGTATCGTCCTCTTTGTAAGCCCCGGCTACGCACTGGGCGGAAACGACCGTGGCGGGCTCGGTTTGCGCGCCGCCGCCGTCCACGCCGAGATCCAGCATGTAGATAAGGTCCTTGCCCCGCATTTCAAGCAGCACAATCTCGTTGTCGAAGGGCATCAGCGTGTAGAGATATCCCATTGTGACTTCGTCGTCAGCCTTCTTGTCATATGGCGAGGTGTCGCGCCATCCGCCGTTATTCTGGATAAGCACATAAGGCTCGCCCTCGATACGCTCTATATAATCGAAGACAAGGCGGGTGGCCCAGTCGGCCTGCTTCTCGCGGGAGTCGATATCCTCGCCGTAGACGCCGGCGGTTTCGGCAAAGAGCGGCCCGATGGCTTCATTATACTCGGCGATGTTCGCCTTAACGTCCGCGTTGACGACCAGCGGGGTGCTGGGCAGAATAGCGTTGGTGTTCATGTCGTTCTGCACATAGGCTTTGGGATAGATTTCAAACCCGTCGCCGCTGTATACAACCGTCAGCCTGGCGAGGCCCCGGCCGTTGTAGTTGCCCTGAACCACGGGGATATCGTTTACATAGCCTGCGACGACGCGGTGAGAGTGCCCGGAGATGATGGCGTCAAAGCCCGGGCAGGTTTCGGCAAGCGTAGCCGCGCTTCCAGTAACTACGCCTTCCTCGTCCTGATAAGAATCAAGGTGTGTAAAGGCAATAACCAGGTCGTTATCTTCTTTAAGCTCGTCAATAAGCTCGTTAGTCCAGTCGCCGGGCTCAAGGAACTCCAGACCTTCAACGTTCTCGGCTTTAACCAGCGAAGGCGTGCCTGGGTTGGCTATACCGATAAAGGCGACCTTCTTTGAGCCTATCTCGATTACGGTGTAAGGCTCGATATATTCGGGATATTCGCCGGTCTCGGTATCCACTATGTTGGCGGCAAGGAAGGTAAGCCCGCCGTCCTCGGCGAAGGTGGGCAGCAGATCCGCGCCCCAGTCAAACTCATGGTTGCCGGGAACGCCGTATTCTACGCCCAGGTAATCGATCATATCGGAAACCGGGCCGCCCAGGTTCAGGTTCGACAACGGGGAACCCTGGTAGTTGTCGCCTGCGGAAAGCAGAACCGAGTTAGGGTTCTCGCTCATAAGGGTCTGAACGATGGCGACGAAACGGTCCGCGCCGGGATTTGAGCCGGAGGCGGATTTGTCAACGGTGCCGTGGAAGTCGTTAAAGCTGAAGATATCCAGAATCTCTTCCACGCCCTCGACGTCCTCAAGGGTAAGCGAGCGGCGGGCGTAGTTGAAACCGGTGCTGTCGCCGACCTGCTC
>JAISVU010000182.1 GCA_031271375.1 Clostridiales bacterium
ATAAAGTTGTTGCACTAAACGGGGGATTGGTGTATACTGTTTCATAGCTTTTCCGCTTGATACGCAGCGCGGAATTTATAAAAGGAACCGGAAGAGGAGGCCATTCATGCTGCCAAACAGAGTTGATCACATCGGCGTCGCCGTAACGAGCCTGGCGGACACGATAACATTCTATGAGGATATAATGGGCATAAAGTGCGCGGGAACCGAAACGGTGGCGGATCAAAAGGTTAACGTGGCTTTCTTCCCCGTGGGGGATACGGAGCTGGAGTTCCTTGAGTCTACCTCGGAGGACGGGCCGATAGCCAAGTTTATCGAAAACAACAAGGGCCGGGGAGGGATACAGCACATCGCGCTGCGCGTCCCGGACATAAAAGCCGCTATAGCCGGCCTAAAGGCCAAAGGCGTTCAGATGCTGGACAATGAGCCGCGTTACGGCGCGGGCGGCGCGTCCATCGCGTTCTGCCACCCGAAGTCGACAGGCGGGGTGCTTTTGGAGTTGTGTGAAAGGTAAATTAACATTGTCTTATACCCTTTCCCCCTGTTGACAAATATAATAATATGTGTTATAATAAGTCTATCAGGAGGGAATCTTCTTGAAAAGCTACTCATCACGAGAAGTAATTTCAAGGTTGCGCAAGGACGGATGGTATCTTATGGCGATAGTAGGCAGTCATCACCACTCCAAGCACCCGATTAAGAAGGGTAAAGCCACGGTTAAACATCCTCAAAGAGATATACCGCCTAAAACCTTGCGGGCTATCGAAGAGCAGTCTGGATTGTTATTCAGATAATCCTATCTCCCTCAACTTTGGTAAGAGGTGATCTACAGTGACAAAGAAGGACAGCTATGTGTTTCCGGCTGTTTTCACCTACGAAGACGGTTATGAAATCGCTGTAACATTCCCGGACTTACCCGGCTGCGCCACCAGCGGCCCCGATGAGGCGGACGCATTGAAAATGGCTAAAGACGCGCTTGGCGGCCACCTGTGGTGCCTCGAGAAGGACGGGGATGGAATTCCAGCCCCATCACACTTACAGGACATACAACTTGAAGCAAATGAACAGGCTGCGTTGGTTGACGTCTATATGCCCGCAGTAAGGCTTTCGCAAGAAACACGTTCGGTTAATCGTACCGTGACGCTTCCGGCGTGGCTTAACGCGGCGGCGCTGGAAAAAGGCATAAACTTTTCACAGGCATTACAATCTACGCTGATGAATGAATTAGGCATAAGTCGCTAGAGGAGGCAAGAAATGTCCGAGAAACTGGAGCAACTGAGGACTGTCCGCGAGCGCATAGGAGCCGCGGGCGGGACGAAACGGATCGACAAGCAGCACGAGGCCGGAAAGCTGACGGCCAGAGAACGATTAGGCCTGCTGTTTGACGAGGGGAGTTTCGTTGAGCTGGACGCGTTTGTTAAACACAGATGCGTCAATTTTGGGATGGAGGCGACGGACGCCCCTGCTGAGGGCGTGGTCACGGGTTACGGCAAGGTTGACGGGCGGCTTGTATACGCCTATGCCCAGGACTTTACCGTGATCGGAGGGTCGCTGGGCGAAAAGCATGCGGACAAGATATGCAAGGTAATGGATCTTGCCGCCAAGATAGGCGCGCCGGTAGTGGGGATGAACGATTCCGGCGGAGCGCGTATCCAAGAAGGCGTGGACGCCTTGTCGGGCTACGGTAAGATTTTCTACCGCAACTCCACGATGTCCGGCGTTATCCCGCAGATTTCCGTCATAATGGGCCCTTGCGCCGGCGGCGCGGTTTATTCGCCCGCCCTGACGGACTTCGTATTCATGGTTGACAAAACCAGCCACATGTTCATTACCGGCCCCCAGGTTATCAAGACAGTCACTGGCGAGGATGTCACCCCGGAGGAACTGGGCGGGGCAATGACCCACAATTCCGTCTCCGGCGTGGCGCAGTTCATCGCTATGAGCGACCAGGACTGCATCGCTGAGGTCAGGCGGCTTCTGGGTTTCCTTCCGTCCAATAACATGGAGCATCCCCCGGCTTATGACAGCGGAGACGATATAAACCGCGAAATATCTGATCTGGATGACATAATACCCGATGAATCCAATAAGGCGTATGACATGAAGGATGTCATCAAGCATATCGTGGACGACGGCGACATAATGGAGGTAAGCGCGCATTACGCCTTGAACATGATAACCTGCTTCGCACGTATAAACGGCCGTCCCGTGGGCATTATAGCCAACCAGCCGAAGGTGATGGCGGGATGCCTGGACATAAACGCCAGCGATAAGGCCGCCAAGTTCATACGTACCTGCGACTGCTTTAATATACCGATTCTGACGTTCATGGACGTTCCGGGGTTCCTGCCCGGCACGGGCCAGGAATACGGCGGCATCATCCGCCACGGGGCCAAGATGCTCTACGCCTACTCCGAAGCCGTTGTGCCTAAAGTGAGCGTCATCGTGCGCAAGGCCTACGGCGGCGCGTATCTTGCGATGTGTTCAAAGGATCTTGGCGCGGACCTGGTGCTGGCCTGGCCCACGGCGGAGATAGCCGTAATGGGCCCTGAAGGCGCCGCGAATATCATATTCCGTAACGATATCCAGAATTCCAGCGACCCCGTAACCACAAGAAAGGAAAAGATACAAAGCTATAAAGACGAGTTCGCGACGCCGTATAAAGCGGCGGAACGCGGTTTTGTCGACGACGTGATTCAGCCCGCTCACACCAGGCTCCGCCTGGCCGACGCATTTGATATGCTAGCGACTAAGCGCGTAAAACTGCCGCCAAAGAAACACGGCAATATCCCGCTGTAGGGGCGGACTGCGTTCGCCCGCGCTATTTAGGAAGGAGCTTTTATGGATTTAACCCAACTGCTTCAAACAATGCGCGATGATATCGCCAGCCTTGATATTGGGCAAAAGGCGGTCGGCGGCCTGGTGGTAACGCTGCTGTGCATGGTCATTGTGTTTATGGTATTGATAGTGCTGATGTTTATCGTTAAGGCTATGCGTATAGCGAGGAAAGAAAAGGGTAATCAGGAAGGGGATACGCCCGCTGTAAAAGCGGAAGCCCTTGTTTCCTTGCCTTCAGCCATTATTTCCGAAGATGACGACGAGATTGCCGCCGTTATCGCCGCCGCGCTGGCCGCTGCCGGCGGAGGCGCTTCCGGGCTTATTGTGCGCAATATCACCAGGGTGCCGGATCAAAGCACGCAATGGTCAAAAACCTATTTATCCTACAAGGAGGATATCTAAATGATAAAGAAATACAATGTCACGATCAACGGCAAGAGCTACTTGGTGGAGCTGGAAGAAGTAAAGGACGGGACGGCTCCGGCTCCACGGCCCGCCTCCCCGGCTCCGGCGGCCGTTACCGCGCCAAAACCCGCCGCTCCCGCTCCTGCCCCGGCTCCTAAACCAGCCCCGGCTCCCGCCGCTGCCCCTGTTAAGGCAGGCGCAAAAACAGTAAACGCGCCTATGCCCGGCACAATACTTAGCGTTAAGGTTAATCCCGGCGACAGCGTAAAGCGCGGCGATGTATTATTGATCCTTGAAGCGATGAAGATGGAGAATGAAATAATGGCGGCGGACGACGGCGTAGTTAAGTCCGTGCACACGATAGCGGGCACGTCGGTAAACACCGGCGACCCGATGATCAGCATGGAATAAACCGATTAAATCGCCAAAGGAGATATATTATGTTTCAGGTTTTTGTTGATTTTATCGGCGAATCCGGGCTGTCGTATTGGCTGGCGGAGCCAATAAACGCGCTGCAGCTGGTAATGATAGCCATCGCTTGTTTATTGATTTACCTGGCTATTGCCAAGGGCTTTGAACCGCTGCTGCTGATTCCCATCGCGTTCGGTATGCTCCTTGCCAATCTGCCGCTCTCCGGGATAACGGACGAGCCGTTTGAACTGGTCAAGTTCATCGATGCCCCTGGCGGAAATGTAATAGAGGTCGTCTCGAACACCGTCGGGGGGCTATTATACTACATGCGCCAGGGGATAAAGCTGGGTATTTTCCCGCCGCTGATCTTCCTCGGCGTCGGCGCGATGACGGACTTCGGGCCGCTTATCGCGAACCCCAAGAGCTTATTATTGGGGGCCGCGGCGCAAATAGGTATTTTCCTGACGTTCTTCGGGGCCATTACCCTTGCCGGGTTCGACGCCCAGGAAGCCGCGTCAACCGGCATCATCGGCGGGGCGGACGGCCCCACCGCGATATACTTAACCTCAAAACTGGCCCCTCATCTGCTAGGCCCGATTGCCGTCGCCGCTTATTCGTACATGGCGCTGGTACCTGTCATCCAGCCGCCCATTATGAAAGCGCTGACCACGAAGGCGGAACGCCAAATCGTGATGAAACAGCTCCGGCCCGTGTCGAAACTGGAGCGTATCCTCTTCCCGATAATCGTTACGATAGTCGTGTCTATCTTCGTGCCGTCGGCGGCGGTGCTGGTGGGTATGCTGATGTTCGGCAATCTGCTTAAAGAATCCGGCGTGGTGGAACGCCTTACCAAGACGGCTTCTAACGAATTTATGAACATCGTCACTATCTGCCTGGGGCTTTCGGTAGGTTCAACGGCGACGGCCGAGGTCTTCCTTACCTGGGACATGTTCTTTATACTGGGGCTTGGCGTTATCGCCTTCGGCTTCGGCACCGCCGGCGGCGTGCTCCTTGCCAAGCTGATGAATGTCTTCTCAAAGGACAAGATTAACCCGCTTATCGGTTCCGCCGGGGTCTCAGCGGTTCCGATGGCAGCCCGCGTATCACAGAAGGTCGGCCAGGAGGCCAATCCAGGCAACTTCCTGTTAATGCACGCAATGGGCCCTAACGTGGCCGGCGTCATCGGCTCCGCAGTGGCTGCGGGAGCGTTATTGAGCCTGTTTGGAAAATAAACCCGTAGGGACGGCCATTGGCCGTCTCTACAGTTAATATCAAACGAGGAGTTTTTAAATGCCAAAGGAACTTATCATCAATCGTGCATGGTGCAAGGGCTGCGGGATATGCGAAGCGTTTTGCCCCAAGAAAGCGCTGGTTATCCGGCACGATAAGGTAGAGCTGGCGTCGCCCGAAGCCTGTATAAAATGCGGGATGTGCGAGCAGCGCTGCCCGGATTACGCTATTTTTGTCAGGGAGGCGGCGCAATGAAGCTGTTAATGGGCAACGAAGCCTGTGTTGAAGGCGCGATCGCGGCGGGAATGCGCTTCTTCGCCGGGTACCCGATCACTCCGTCAACGGAAATCGCCGAGGAATCGGCCAGACGCCTGCCAATGGTAGGCGGCAAGTTTATCCAGATGGAAGACGAGATTGCGGGCATGGCGGCCTGTATAGGCGCGTCCATCGCCGGGGTGAAGTCGATGACGGCCACCAGCGGCCCCGGGTTCTCACTTAAACAGGAGAACATCGGTTACGCCGCGATGACGGAAATACCCTGCGTTATAGTAAACGTGCAGCGTTCCGGCCCCAGCACCGGCCTGCCGACCTCCCCTTCCCAGGCCGACGTTATGCAGGCCCGCTGGGGAACCCACGGCGACCATCCCGTGATAGCCCTTGCTCCGTCTTCAGTCAGGGAGAGCTTCGACGTTGCGGTAAGAGCCTTCAACCTTGCGGAAAAGTACCGCACCCCGGTAATTATCCTGCTTGATGAAATCATCGGGCATCTGCGGGAAGGGATCGAAATACCCGAGCCTTCGTCGCTGGATATAATCGACCGGAAAAAGCCCGCGGTTCCGTCGTCGGAGTTCAAAGCGTACAAAGTGCCGGAGGGCGAGATCGTTCCGCCTATGCCGGCCTTTGGTGACGGTTATCGGTTTAATATCACCGGCCTTATCCACGACGAGACCGGGTTCCCCACGAACAGCAACGCAATAGCCGCCGTCATGGCGGAACGGCGTATGCGCAAGGTTGATGACAACAAGGACGATATCATTCAATTTGAGGAACAGGATGTTAAAGGCTGCGATATTCTTGTCGTTACATACGGCGGCACCGCCCGCTCTGTAATGGCGGCGAAGAAGATAGCCGCGGAGAAAGGCGTTAAGCTGGGCATTTTCCGCCCGGTCACAATCTGGCCCTTCCCCGAGGAAGCCCTCAAAGCCTGCGTTAAGGATAACGGGATTAAAGAAGTCGTTGTGGCGGAGCTGAACTACGGACAGCTCAGCTACGAGGTCGAAAGGGTTCTTGGCGGAGCCGCTAAGGTTTCCCATCTTGGCAAAATCGACGGCGACGTGCTCTATCCCAACGAAATTGTAGATTATTGCGTATCCAGAGGGGAGGCAGTTAAGAATGGCTGATGTAATCGCCAGCAACCTGGTAAAAAGCAATTTCCGTACCGATAAGCTGCCCCATATCTGGTGCCCCGGCTGCGGCCACGGTATTTTGA
>JAISVU010000204.1 GCA_031271375.1 Clostridiales bacterium
TGAGCATTATCATGGCGACGCCGGACGGGCAGCTCCTTTTCCACAACCTGGACAATAACAGCGACCCTGAGCAATATTTGAATTATCCCGCCGGAATGTCGGAAAGGTCTCATATAATATCGGGAAAGCGCGCGGAGGAATTTGTCGCGTCTACAGTTTGCCCCTACTCGAACATCAGGATTATCCTTATTGAGGATCAAGAGGTCATGCTTGCCTCACGGATGAGAGTAGGGATGGTTGGCTTGCTAATCATAGTTGCGGTGTTGTTCTCGTCTTTTTTCTATGTTTACACATGGTCGGTCAGGCTGACGAAACCCATCCGCACGCTTAGGCAAGAAATGAAGAGGATAGGTTTGGATGATCTGACAGGGAACGGGTTACAGGCGGTTCTGGATGAAAGCGGCACGGGCGCGGACGACATAAAAGCGTTAAACGACGCGTTTTACAGCCTTTTCAACAGGCTCTCGCAGTCGGTTCAGAACGAGCTTAAAGCCAGGGAGCTTCAGACCCAGGCAAACTTTGACTTTTTACAGGCTCAGATTAACCCTCACTTCATATACAATGTCCTTAACGTAATCTCAAACCGCGGGCTTATGGCCGGGGATGAACAGATTTGCGAGATATGCGGCAGTATCGCGCAGATGCTCCGTTACTCCACCTCGGCGCAGTCAAAGACGGCCACTGTCGCCGAGGAAATAGCCCATGTCAATAACTATCTGGCTCTTCTTAAAACCCGCTATGAACACAGGCTGCAGTATAATATTGACATAGACCCGGGCATTATGCCGCTGGAGGTTCCCAAGATAGTGCTTCAGCCCTTCGTCGAAAACTCCGTGACCCACGGATATAAAAAAGGAGCCCGCGATATGCTTATCACAATCACGGGGAGGCTCCTTGAAAACGGCTGGTTCATTGAGGTGCGGGATAACGGCGACGGATTCGACGGTCAGGTTCTTCAACAGATTCAAGATACCCTGCGGCAGGTGGAGGACAAGATTTCAAACGGCGCGGGCGATCTGAAACTCTCTTTTGGGGGAATGGGGATTACGGCTACCTTCGCGCGGATTAAAATGTTTTATCCAAACATTTCGCTGTCAATAGAAAACTTCCCCGAGACGGGTTCAGCCGTCCGCATCGAGACGACCGTTAATCCCGAAAAATCAAACCCCGCATAAATATTCACCGTTCCCCGACAGCGCTTCGTATTCGGAGCCGTCGGGCATTATAACCCTCGCGGAAGCGTTGGGAGGGATTTTTACCTCCAGTTTGAACACCGGCCCTTCCAGCCGCCAGTGAACCGCCAGCTTGCCATAGGGCGTTTCAACGCTTGCCTTGGCCCATGTAAGCCCGCCGCCCGGACGCGGCTTTATTATAATCTTCTTATACCCCGTCGATTCCCCGTCTGTATCCACGCCTCCGATTACGCGGTAAAGAAACTCTCCGATCGAGCCGTAGGCGTAATGATTAAAAGAGTTCATGTTTGGGCTCCACATGCTGCCGTCGGGTTTCATGCCGTCCCAATGCTCCCATACTGTTGTCGCCCCTTTGGTTATCTGATACAGCCAAGAGGGGTAATCCTCTTTAAGCAGTAATGCGTATGCTTCATCCAAGTGCCCGCTGTCCGCCAAAACCTGGCAGAAATAAGGCGTTCCCAGGAAGCCTGTGGTTAAATGCCCGTCATTTTCTTTAAGCAGCGCAAGCAAGCCTTTTATTGTCCGCTCCTTATATTCAGGCGGCGTTAAACCGAATGCCAGCGACAGGATATGGGCTGTTTGGGTTGGGCTTGCCAACCGCCCGTTTTTAGTGAAAAACTCGTTCACGTAGGCTTCGCCTATTTCCTCGCGCAGTTTCGCGTAAAATTCCGCGTCGTCTTCCTTCTCCAATACAGCGGCGGACTTTGCCAGAATTTCCGCGCATTTGGCATAGTATGCCGTGGCTATCAGGTCGGTTGCCGTGGCTCCGAAATAGCTCCCTTCCTTGGCGTCCAAAGCCACCCAATCCCCAAGCTGATAATCGTTGTTCCACAGCAATCCGCGGTCGGCTCTGCCGTGAATGTATTCAACCCAGGCTTTCATGCTGTCATAACTCTCGCTAAGAACAGCCTTGTCCCCGTAAGCCAGCCACACCGCCCAGGGGCATATGACGGCCGCGTCCCCCCAACCGGCGACGGATTCGGCGTTTGCGATTATATCTCCCTCGGGGAATTTGCCTGTGAGCACGTCGGGTACCACAAACGGGACGCCGCCGTTTTTAAACTGAGCTTTTCTTAAATCCCTAAGCCATTTTGACCAGAACATCCTTGTATCCATCATATATGTCGAAGTCCGGGCGAATATCTGGGCGTCGCCCGTCCATCCAAGGCGTTCGTCGCGCTGAGGGCAGTCGGTGGGGATATCCACGAAATTGCCTTTTAATCCCCACAGTATATTGCTGTGCAAGCGGTTCAGCATGTCGTTTGAACATTCAAAGCTCCCGGCGGGAGGCATATCCGAATGTATGACGACGGCGCTGTAATCTTCCGGATTGACCTGGCCCGGGCATTCAGCGACCATTACGTACCGAAAACCCTGGAAGGTAAAATGAGGCTCGAAGACGGCTTCTTCGCCCCCCAGAATATATGTTATTTCGTTTTTTGCCCCCCGCATGTTCTCGGTATAGAAGTTCCCTTCACTGTCAAGAACCTCGGCGTGACGCAGAACCACTTTGTCCCCGGCCTTTCCTTTTACGGCGAAACGAACCCAGCCCGTCATATTCTGACCGAAATCCAGGACTGTTTCCCCTTTTGGGGTTATTATGACCTCTTTGACGGGCAAAACTTCGCGCCTTCTTACAAGCGGCCCGTCCTGGGGCCGCAGGTTTTCAAGGGGGTAATCCAGCCGTTCCGGTATTAACCAAGTTCCGCAGTCAAAACCCGGCTCGTTCCATCCGGGCTGTTCAAGCCTCGCGTCGTATATTTCGCCGTGATAAAGCTCGGAGAATAAAACAGGCCCGTCGGAACAGCGCCACTGCCCGTCTGTGCTTACCGTCTGGCAGCTGCCGTCGGCATAATGAATATCAAGGCGCATCAACAGCGCGGTTTTTTCACCGTAGACATTGCGCTGCCCTGTCCAGCCCGCCAAGTCCCCCTTGTACCAGCCCGCGCCGAGCATTGCGCCCAAAGCGTTTTCGCCTTCGCGTATCAGCTCAGTCACGTCCCAGGTCTGATAAAGGAGCCGCGAACGGTATTCCGTCCATCCCGGCGTAAGCAAAGCGTCCCTGACACGGGAACCGTTGATAAATGGTTCATAAAGCCCCAGCGCCGTCGCATACAGTATAGCTTGCGATACATTTCCGCTTACGTCAAACGGCCTCCTAAGGAGTTTCCCTTTGGAGAGCGCCGCGTCTTCGGGTTTATCCGGCGTGATAAACCACGCGCCGAACTCTCCGGAGGCCGGGCCTGTTATATGCGTCTGAGGCT
>JAISVU010000246.1 GCA_031271375.1 Clostridiales bacterium
TGATGTGCCGTTATGGGCTGTAAACGCATTGCTGAATGTCCCCATTTTTATAGCGGCGTGGAGGATCAAGGGCTTCAAGTACATCAGCAAAACCTTGCTCGCTACGGCGTTATTATCCCCTGCCCTATTCCTTACCTCGCTGATACCGCTCAGAACGGGGGATATCCTGCTTAACGCCGTCTTCGGCGGGGCGGTCTCCGGTTTTGGGCTGGGGCTGGTGTTCCGGGCCGGCGCCACTACGGGAGGCACCGATCTGCTAGCCTCCGTTATCCGCCACTACAAAAAACACATCCCGGTGTCAAGAATCCTATTAATCCTGGATTTCATTGTTATCCTCACGGGCTTCATCATGCTCGGCGCCGAAAAATCACTGTACGCCGTTATATCGGTCTTTACCGCTTCAAAAGTCGTTTCGGCTGTACTTGAAGGGTTTTCTTTTGCCAAAGCCGCCTATATCATTTCCGATAAATCCGATGAAATCGGCCAAAGGCTCCTAACCGAAATGGAGCGCGGCGTCACTATGTTAAACGGCAAGGGGTTATACACGGGCAATGAAAAGAGCGTTTTACTCTGCGTCGTCTCTTCCAAAGAAGTGATTAAACTCAAAGAGATAACCGAAGATGCCGACAAGCACGCCTTTGTGATCGTTTCGGACGTAAGGGAAGTCCTCGGCGAGGGATTCTTAATGGATTCTTAATGATTCTTAAATAAATCCATATATCCGTCTTTAAAAAGTCCATGTAAATCCCTTGAAAAATATTGACATATCTCGCTGCTTTCTTTATACTATCCATAGGAGGTGTTGCCCGTATGGAAGCAAATCTTTCTGTAAAAATTGTGGGTTTTTTCAAAAAAGCGGGCAATGCTGCGCGCAGGGATTGGCAGCTTTACGCGCTGCTGCTTCCGGCGATTATTATGGTGTTCATTTTCTGCTATCTCCCGATGTACGGAATCCAGATCGCTTTTCGGGATTTTAAAGCCGTTCAGGGTATAACCGGCAGCGCATGGGTGGGCTGGAAAAACTTTAAAGACTTCATCGATTCATATTACTTTGTAAGGCTATTGAGCAACACGTTCCTGTTAAACCTTTTCGGGCTCCTGTGGAGTTTCCCCATTCCCATCGTATTCGCTATTTTATTAAACCAGATGCGCGGCAAGCGTTTAAAGCGGTTTACCCAAACCGCCATTTACGCGCCTCATTTCATTTCCCCCGTAGTTATGGCGGGTATGCTGTTCCTGTTCCTCTCCCCGAACAGCGGCCTCGTAAACAAGCTGATTGAAGCCCTGGGCGGCCAGGCGCGGAACTTCATGCTGGAAGAAGGCGCTTTCCGAACGCTCTTTGTAGGCACCGAGGTATGGCAGCACGCCGGATGGAACACTATCCTGTACATAGCCACGCTCACTGCGATAGACCCGGGCCTGTACGAAGCCGCCACAATGGACGGCGCGACGAAGTTCCAAAAGATTCTATACATAGACCTCCCGCATCTGATCCCCGTCATCGTAATGCTGCTGATTCTCAACTGCGGCGCGCTGCTTACTTCCAATACGGACAAAGCCTACCTGATGCAGACCCCGGGGAACATCCCAAAGTCTGATATAATCGGCGTCTACGTCTACAGGATGGGGCTCGCCGAATCCGCCCAGTTCTCATATACGGCGGCGATAGGGCTGTTCACCAACGTTATCAACTTCGTGACGATCGTTACCGTGAACTGGGTGTCCAGGCGGTTGAGCAATATTGGGCTGTTTTAAGGAGGTTATGTATGGACGCTCTGGCGGTTAAACGTACCAGAAAAGACGTTATTTTCGACATAATTAATATGATAGTGTGGGTCGTAGTCCTGCTGCTTATTTTATACCCGCTGTGGCTGATTCTTATCGCGTCGGTGTCCAGCGCCGAGGCTGTAATCGGCGGCAAGGTCTTCATATGGCCCATCGATTTCTCCTGGGTGGGTTACGAGGCGGTGTTCGAGCATCAGGAGCTGTTGAACGGCTTCGTAAACTCCTTCATCTACACTGTGTCGGGGACGGCGTTAAGCGTCATCGTTACGATGATGGCGGCCTATGCCCTTTCGCGCAAGTTCGCCGGGAAGAAGCTCATCAACCTGTACTTTATCTTCACGATGTTCTTTACCGGCGGCTTGATCCCCCAGTTCATAGTCAACCGGGAGCTGGGCCTGTACAACACAATGACGATAATGATCCTCATTAACTGCGTTTCGATATGGAACCTGATGATAGCGCGGACGTTCATACAAACCTCGGTGCCCAACGAGCTGTACGAAGCCGCGGTGATGGACGGGGCGAACCATTTCACATACTTCTTCAGGGTCATCCTCCCGCTGTCGGGGACTATTATCGCGGTGCTCTGCGTCTATTACGGCGTGGCAAGGTGGAACGACTATTTCACCGGCTTGGTTTATATCAGGGACAAGGCTCTGCTGCCGCTGCAAACGGTTCTTAGACAGCTGGTGGCCAACGTTAAGGCTATGGGCCAGAGCGACGCCCTGTTTGAGTTCTTCGGCGACAGCGGTACCAGGGCCGAAATCGTGCGTAAAGCCGAGGTCGTCAAATACTGCGCGATTGTGGTGTCCAGCGTTCCGGTGATACTCTTGTATATATTCATGCAGCGCTTCTTTGTCAAAGGCGTTACAATCGGGTCGCTGAAGGGTTAATGAAGGTAAAAAGGGATAATATGGCGAAAGAATCGGTAAGAATCAAGCAAAACCAAGTCTTTTGGGCGGTAAAAAAGAAAAATTTCATCCGCGAGCATAGCCTGGATTACCCAAAGCCCATTGTCGGCGATATAGGTACGGGCCTGCTGGTGTTTTCAACATGCGTCTTTTTCATCGGCCTCATTATAGCCGGCTTTGCGAATATTTGGCCATTTAAAATCGCGTTCGTTGGCTTAACCGCGGCTTTTTTAACACTGCTCCTCGTGCTGGCTTTTGTAAGCGAATACCGTTCCAAACGGTTTTACCTAAACCTGCTTGAGCGGGGCGGCACAACGGCGAACACGCTGAACGAACGGATGATAAAGGGCAAAGGCGGGCCCCTGAGCGTTGTTGTGATTGTCAGTGTGCTGGTAATATACGTACTATCTATTGTAACGATTATACTCTATACGTTTTCGAGCCATCCAACAGCGGTAAATCCGGTATTTTCATTAAGCATGATATGGTTTTACAATATCCGGCCCCGTTTTTCATACCCCTGCGTCTTCATGGACATTGACGAGGGCATGACCTTAGGCGGCGCTTTATTTTCATACGATATATTTAAAGGCATACGGGAAACCGACGGCGGGTTTGAGCTGTATTTCGAAGACACGAAGGTGGCCTGGGGGCGCTTGTTCCCCGAGGATATGAAGCTGTTGAAGGAGATTGCGGGGGTTAGGGAAAAGTATGATATTCCTACCGACTATCCCCCAGCGCCTAGCCCCTAACGTATTTTCCGCTATTAAAAGCGTAAAATAAAACCAAAGGAGGAATTTGATCTATGAAGCTGTTCAGAAGCATCGCAGCGGTCATCCTGGCCGCAGTACTTATCGCGGGCGCCGCTGGCTGCACGACCCCGACCGACGGCGGCGAAGCCCCTGCCGAGGACGGAACGCTCACGCTCCACGCGCTGCAGTACGAGCTGGAAAACCAGACTGTTGACTTTGAGAATCAGTGGTTCTACAAGGAACTGGAAGCGAAGACCGGCGTCCATATCGAGTGGGAAGTCGTTAAGGACGCAGACTGGAACCAGCGTATGAACCTGATGTTCGTATCGGGCGAGTATCCCGACATCATCATCCGCCCCAACGACTACCTCAATGTTGAGGAATACGGCGTTACCCAGGGCATCTTGGTTCCGCTGGACGACTATCTTGAGGAGAACATGCCCAATTACTACAGCAGGCTGGGCATGAACAACGTTAAGGATTCATTGGTGTCCTCCGACGGCAAGATGTACACAATCGGCAACCTGACAGCCCAGAACATCAACCACGACGGCAGCTTCTACATCAATAAGATGTGGCTGGACGCGCTGGGGATGGAAATACCGGAAACCCTTGACGAGCTGACCGAAGTCCTTATCGCGTTCCGCGACGAGATTCCGGGGCTGCTGGGCATTGAAAACGTGCTGCCGATGAGCGCCGCCGACCTTATCCACCAAACCCAGGGCGTATACACCCATTTCGCGATGTTCGGCGTACCGCTGCAGCGCTGGGTATACGCCGCCATCACCGGAGACCAGACGGTAGTGTTCCCCGGCGAGATGGAAGGTTTCCGCGCCGCCTGCGAATGGCTTAACATGTGCTACCAAGAGAACCTTTTGGACAAAGAGTCAATAACACAGGACTCCAATGCCTGGCTTGCCAAGATGAACGCCGGTCAGGTGGGCTTCACCACATATCTGCGCCTTATTAACGCCGCCCTGGATCAGGAGATTCAAGACCAATTCGTTTCCATCCTGCCCCCGGCCAGCGAGTACGGCGTCTCCGTCCCCAGGGTAATGGAGATTCCCACCTATGGCGCGGCCCTTACGATCGCCAACGAGCATATCGAAGAGACCCTCCAGTGGCTGGACGCCCAGATGGAGACCGAGACGATGATGGTTTCCGTCAACGGCCCGATCCAGGAGGGCGGCCCCATCGAACCCACAATGAAGATCAACGACGCGGGCAAGTACGAGATCCTCTATGTACCTGAGAATAACGGCCTGTATGACATCGTCCCGGTGTATCACGGACAGTTCTTCGCCCCCGGCGATTATTATTTCGACATCTACGAGATGCCCCCGCACCGCGTCGAGCGTTTCGAGTCCAGCAAGATGTACGAGGAAGCCGGCGTTCTTGAGCCGTATGGATACGAGTTCCTGCAAAAGCTCACAAGGCCGTTGCTGTCCAGCGACGAGCAGATTGAGCAGGCCCGTATCTTCGACACGCTGCACACGATGATGCAGGAGACGATCTCCAACTTCATCACCGGCGGCGTAACGGACGAGAATTTCCAGCAGTTCCTGGACAACGCGAAGTCCGCCGGGGTTGAGGAGTACATAGCCACTTACCAAAGGGCCTATGACGCGCTGATCGGGAAATAACCCAGAGTCGAGAACACAGAACCGAGAACACAGAAAGTTACTAAAATGAAGGGGCGGATTGGACTGGCGAGGCTTAACGCCGGGCTTAGTCCGCCTCTTCATATATCAATACATTCTCTCCGTGCCTCTGTGCCTCTGTGTGTAAATTGTATTTTTATGAATATCTGCTCTCAATAAGGAGTAATGTATGAAAATAATCGACAGCTATCCCGAAATACTCACGTTAATCGCAGGCTCAAACCGCCGCTTCGATATTATAAAGTGGGATAAGTATGCCGAATCCATATCTCCCGCGCTGTCCGGCAAATGCAAAGCGAAGACCGATCACTATAGTTTCGTCCGCGACCTTCTGCCGGTGCTTAATCAAGCCTATATCGAAGCGGAAAAGCTGGAGACGGCGCACCGCTCCTTTTTACAGGCGATGAAAGGCTTGGAAGACAAGGTAATGTCAAAGACGGGCACGGATTTGGACGCGGTTGTAGTGTTCTATATAGGCTTGTGCAACGGCGCGGGCTGGGCCGACGAACTGGACGGGAATCCGACGGTGCTGCTAGGCGCGGAGAAGATCATTGAGTTGGGCTGGTACGGGCTGGAACGCATGGCCGCGCTGATATACCATGAAATAGGCCATCTGTGGCATAAGGCCGTAGGGCTGATGGATCAAAAGACTAATGATTGCCGCGACGAATATATTTTGCAGTTATACCAAGAAGGCATAGCAATGCACTTCGAACAGCTTATGATGGATGATTTTGGATATTATCATCAAAACGACACCGCTTGGCGCGGCTGGTGCAAGACGAACGAAAGACGCGCCGCGGCGGAATATCTGCGAAGGCTGAACACGCAAAGGAGCTGCCAGGACTTCTTCGGCGACTGGTGTTCATTCGAAGGC
>JAISVU010000279.1 GCA_031271375.1 Clostridiales bacterium
GGGCATACTTATTCGGCTGATCGCCATGATATTATCAGAACTACTACTATCAAACTTAATAACGGGTTCGCTTATTACGATTCCAGCAAGGTCATGGATTATCAGAAAGGCAACCATCACGGCTTTGCTAACATAGGCGGAATATATTATGGTTGGGGCGACAATTCGCTGAATCAGCAGGGCGCGGACGGCCACGCCGAAGGATTCATGGTGTCGCTTACAAAAATAAGTGAATACATCAAATCCATGAGCGAGGGCTTCTCAAAAATCATTGTCGCGGGCGACACAAACTATATTTTGTCCAATAACGGAAACGCATATGTTTGGGGCAGCAACAGCCAAGGCAAGGCGGGGATCGGCTCCACGGTGGCCTCGGGTTCAGAACCGACAAAGCTTGACGCGCTATCCGGCAAAGCCGTATCAGCGGTTATTCCGGGCCGCAACCACATTATTTTCACCACGCACACAGGCGATGTGTATGCTGTCGGAGATAACCTCTACGGGCAGCTTGGCCTCGGCGCGGCGCAGGCAGGCAACAGCAAGCTGACCACTCCGGTGGTGACGGCCTACAAGTTCTCCGATGAGGGCATCATACCCGATACGCCCGTTTTTAATATATCAGCCAAAGAGGTGGAAACAGGGAAAAACCTTTCGGTAAAATGGTCGGACGTAGGCGCGGCAAAATATATCCTCACACGGGTTTTCACACCGGCAAAGGCTCCGTCAACGCCAGTAAGCAAGACCGTCTACGAGGGCTCAAACACTTCAGCCACTGATACTTTTTCCGAACCGGGCAAGGTTAAATACTCCATTCAGGCAGTCAGCGCCTCTGGCGACGCCAGCGGGACGGGCACAAGCGGAGAGATCACTGTAAGGGCCAAGCCGCCTGATACACCGGCCTTAACAATCGACGTTACCGAGGTTGAGGTCGGCAAAAACCTTGCAATCAAATGGTCAAGCGTTAGCGCCGCAAAATACGTTTTGACACGGGTTTTCACGCCCGAGAAGGCAACGCCTGTTTCCAAGATAGTGTATGAGGGCTCAAACACCTCAGCCAATGATTCTTTTTCAGAACCGGGCAAGGTGCAATATTCTATCAAGGCAATCGGCACTACAGGCGAATCAAGCGGGACAGGCACCAGCGCGGACATAACAGTGAAGGCTAAGCCGCCGGATACTCCGGCTTTTACAATCGATGTTACGGAAGTAGAGGCCGGTAAAAGCTTTACGTTAAAGTGGAGCGACGTCGGCGCGGCCAAATATATCGTCGAGCGGATTTTCACGCCAAAAGCGCCGCCCTCCACCCCGGTTACGGCAAAAATCTATGAAGGCCCGAATACTACGTGCCCGGACTCTCTGCCTGAAGCCGGTAAAGTCAATTACACTGTCAAGGCCGTGGGCGCGACGGGAGTGACAAGCAGCGCGGGCACAACCGCGGATATCACCGTAAAAGAGGCGGACGGCGACGGCGCAGGTGACGGCAATGGCAATGGCAAATACTCCGTCATTGTCAGCGGCGGCACGGGCGGGGGAAAATACAAAATGGGCGATCTGGTTTCTGTTAGCGCAAACCCCGCGCCGGACGGAAAGCTGTTCGACCGCTGGATCTCTGCGGACGGTTCCGTCGTGTTCTCAGACGCATTGGCGGAAACAACATCCTTTGTCATGCCGTCCCAAAATGTGGCGGTAAGCGTGAGCCATAAGGATAAGGTGTATACCGTGACCGTTTCCGGCGGCGTCGGGGGCGGAGAGTACAAGGAGGGCTCCACAGTCAGCCTCCAAGCCAGCCCCTCGCAGGACGGCAAAGAATTTGACCGATGGACAGCCGATATAGCCATCATAAACCCGCAAAGCGAATACACGAGCTTCACGATGCCGCCAAGAAATGTTTCAGCTATAGCAACTTATAAGGGGAAAGCCTACAACGCGATTATAATTGGCGGCTCCGGCAGCGGCGGGTACGCCGAGGGGGAGAAGGTAACCATTACTGCCAGCCCCGCGCCGGAGGAGAAAACCTTTACCAGATGGGCGTCTAGCGACGGCGTGGATTTTGACAACGAAACATCCGAGACAGCAAGCTTTTTGATGCCTTCCCGCAATGTGGCCGTGAGCGCCCAATATGCGGTTAAGACGTATCCTGTCACCGTGTCGGACGGTTCAGGCGGCGGTGATTATAAGCCGGGTGCTACGGTATCCATCGCGGCAAGCCCTGCGCCGGAAGGCAGTATATTCGACAGATGGGTTTCCTCGGACGACGCGCTGATCCTTCGTCCGCTTGCGGAAAGGACAAGCTTTATTATGCCATCAAAGCCGTTTACAGCGGTGGCGACGTATAAGGACAAGCTTTATACGGCTACAATAAGCTGCGGCATGGGCGGAGGCAGCTACAAGGAGGGCGCGGAGGTAGCTATCACGGCGAACCCAGCGCCTGACGGCAAGCAGTTTGACCGCTGGACTTCAGCGGGCGGCGCAATCAATTTCTCGAACCCGATGAACGATAACGCCAGCTTCACGATGCCCGCCCGCAACGTAACAATCAATGCAGCCTATAAGGATAAGACATACACCGTCACTGTTTCAGGCGGCACGGGAGAAGGCGCGTACAAGGCCGGGGCAAACGTCCTGCTATCGGCTGATCCGCCTAAAAACGGCATGGTGTTCAGCCATTGGTCTTCTGCCGACGTTGCGATAAGCAGCCCGCAAAGCGAGCAGGTAGCTTTCAAAATGCCGGAGCGGGACGTGGCTGTCATTGCGTCATACGCGGGCAGGCTGTATACGGCGACAGTAATCAACGGCACGGGCGGAGGCGGGTATAACGAAGGCGCCGCAGTCTATCTTACCGCGAATCCTGCCCCGGCCGGAAAGCAGTTCGATAAATGGATATCATCAAGCGCCGGGGTGAAGATCGACGACGATACAAACGAATCTGCCGCTTTCATCATGCCCGCCGGCAATGTCATCGTAACGGCGGCATATACGGATAAGCTGTATAACGTGGTCGTAAACGAGGGAAAAGGCGGGGGCGAATACAAAGAGGGCAGCACCGTAAGCATAGAGGCAGCCCCCGCGTCGGCCAAGAAGGCGTTCGACAAATGGATCTCGAGTGACAGCGAGGTCGCGTTCAGTTCCCAAGCTGAAACGGCAAGCTTTAAAATGCCGGCAAAAAGCATAACCGTCAGCGCGACGTACAAAGAAAAGCTATATGCCCTCACCGTCAAAAACGGCTCCGGCAGCGGCTCGTATAAAGAGGGAGACATAATCAATATCGCGGCGAATCAGGCGGAGGCGGGCAGCAGGTTTGACAAGTGGCTGACATCCGGCGGAATTATCGCTGATGCTAAAAGTGAGCATACAAGCTTTACGATGCCCGCCAAAGACACGGAGATCACGGCTATTTATACCGGAAGGGCATATCCCGTGGCCGTGTCGGGCGGCACAGGCAGCGGCGACTTCACCGCGGGCAGCATCATCCAAATCTCGGCCGATCCCGCGCCGGTCAGCAGTTTGTTCGACAAATGGCTCGTGAGCGGTGACGTCAAACTGCTGGATCCATTCTCCGAAAAAACCAGCTTTATTATGCCGCAAGGGCCCGTAACGGTTATGGCGGCATACAAGGACAAGCTGTACAGCTTGGTTGTGAACAACGGTGCAGGAAGCGGGAGTTATAAAGACGGCGCGGAGGTGTATCTTACCGCTAACCCGGCCCCGGCAGGCAAGCAGTTCAGCCATTGGTCGGCCAACGGCGGGATAGTGGAGTTTTCGGACGCCAAAAGCGAAACGGCGTCGCTAAAAATGCCCGCAAGGAATATATCAGTGGGCGCCGTATTCGTTGACAAGACGTATACGGTAACGGTTTCCGGCGGCACGGGCGAAGGCTCATACAAAGAAGGGGCAAAGGTGCCGCTCAAGGCGAACCCGCCGGAAAAGGATATGGAGTTTGATAAGTGGGTTTGTGACGGCGCGGCTGTCATGAACCCGGCGGCCGAAAGCACGGTTATTACGATGCCTGCTAAAGATGTGGCCGTTATCGCCATATACAAGGGCAAGACGTACAGCGTCGCGGTTGCGAACGGCACGGGCGGCGGGGAGTATAACCCCGGCGTGACGGTGTTTATCACGGCGGCCCCGACGGCATCCGGCAAGGAGTTCGACCGATGGGGCTCGATTGGGGACACGGTTGCGTTTGATAATGATAAGAATGAGTCCGCTTCATTTATAATGCCGGCGAAAAGCGTCGCCGTAAAGGCTTTGTACAAGGACAAGCTGTATGTTCTGGCCGTGACAGGCGGCAAAGGCGGAGGCAGCTATAAAGAAAACGAAACCGTTACCGTCAAGGCGAATACCGCCCCGGCCGGAAAGCAGTTTGACAAATGGGCCTCCGACGCAGGATTCACGCTTCCCGAACCGCAAAACGCAAGCATGAGCTTTAAAATGCCCGCCAGAAACGTCAATCTGGCCGCGTCGTTCACGGAAAGGCTCTTTAAGCTTACGGTTACAAACGGGCAGGGCGGCGGCTTGTACAAGGAGGACGCGGACGTCATTATCACGGCAGACGCGGCGCCCGAAGGGCGGAAGTTCGATAAATGGACTTCAGCCGAAAAAATCACATTCACCAGTGGCAACGCCAGAAATGAATACCCGCGAATCACGATGCCCGGTAACGACATGACCGTGGTGGCCGTTTACAAGGACGCGCCGGATAAAAACGACGGGGATGATGAAAGCCTCACGGATGAACAGCTTAACAGGCTCATCGCCTCCATCACGGGCAGCAACCAAAGCCAGTCTGACCAAATTGCCAGACTGATCGCCGAAATCAAGGCCACCGGAGCCGGAGCGTCTGACGCCGAGCTTTCGCGGCTCCTTAACGAGCTCTCAAGGCTTACCGGCACGCAGGCCGTCGTTGTGCCCGCTGTGAGCGGAATAAACGGAGCGTCGGGGTATAACAGCACAAATGGCGCGAATGGCTCCAACAGCGCAAGTACATATTCCGGGCCGGCGAGCGGCAATACGGGGGGCAACGGCCAAGGGAATCTGTCAAACAAGGTAGGCTCTGAAAGCCGAACCGCCATACCCGGGGAAACAGATATGTATGCCTTGATCCAGAAGGCAATCGAAACCGGTAGCGCAACCCCGGAGCTATTGGCCCTGCTTCCGGGTCTTGTAGGGAACGGCGGCGAAAACGGTAACGAGCGGCAGATCATCATGGTGGCGGATTCCATCACCATCTCCGCGCAGACGGGTAACGGCGAAAACGCCACGCTGGTACCGTCGAAGGAGGCCGGGGCTTCTGAGGGGGCAGGCGACGCAGGCGTAACCGAGGAGCCTGCCGCTTCAGTAGATCCAACGGTGGACCCCACGGCTATAGGCCTTGTCGCTGACGCGGATGCTCACGCCATTACAGCGGCCGCAATCCCCGCCGCTTCTTCGCCGCAAGAGGTGGAATCAAAGATAAACGGCGTCATCAATATTATCGTGGTTATTCTATTGATAGCCGCCGCAGGATTCGCGGGATATTTCTTCGCCAAAAGGCGCGACAGGTACGGCGACAAGTGGTAATATCGCGCAATAGCAAAGAGGCCGCCAACGGCCTCTTTGCTATTCAAACAAATCCGCCAACGCACATTCATTCGTCAGCGTCCTCCGCTTTTAAATCGGCGAGGGTAGCGCCCACGCTTTTACCTTGAATTCCTTTGCCTTTGCTCTGTTCCATATCGGCAAGCGCGGCAAGCGTGACTTCATTGTACTTCGGTATTTTGAGCTCGAACGGCAGGCCGCCGTGTAAAATGGACTGTCGCAAAAACATATTGATAGCGTCTGACATAGTGATTCCAAGCTGCTGGAATATCGCGCCAGCTTGGGTTTTTGTAGAGTCATCTGTACGGAACTGGACAGTAGGCATCATATCATCTCCTCAAATACATTATACACCAAACATGTGTTATGTCAATACATTGTAGCTACAATTAACAACACAGGAAGGAGGCCGCATACGTGTGAAAAAAATCTATGTCTACACCTCTCAGGAAGGAGAGACGCCTTTTGCAGCTTTTTTAGATTCTCTCAATGAAAAGCAGCAAAAAAAGCTGGAATATGCCCTCAAGTGCATGTCGATGGGCATGGGGAGCTTATCCGAGCCGCAGGTAAAACATTTTAGCATCGAGCGGTACAGGCGGCTTTACGAATTGCGGGAAAAGGCGCAGATTCTGATTCGCGTGATCTTCGCGCTGGATACGAAAGAGAACGTCATCCTGCTTTCCCCGTTCATTAAGCGGCACAAACGGGACACGAGCAAGGCTTTGGAAACCAGCCTGAAAATGTTGGAGGATATAAAACGGAATCCCGCTGCCTTGAGCGAGTATGCTTTTTCGCCCAAGGGTTGCGGGAAATAACCGGCTATGACGCCGGGGAAAAGGAGCGCCAGATGAAAAAAAGAAGAATAGTGATCCTGTTCGCGACAATCGCCGCTATTGCCTGTGCTGTCTGCGCAATAGGCCGGACCCGCGCGAAAGGCGGTTGGGCATGAATTACGGCATATATATCGCCGCGGCGGTGATGATTGCCGTCATAGCGGCGGCCATGTTCATCATTACTGCCAAGCGATGCAACACAAGGGTTTATGCAATGATCGGCGGCGAGTACCTGCTAATACATTCACAAAGAGTTTCCGCCCGGGCTCACATAATCGATCTGTCCCCGCCGGAAATCGGCGGGAAGAGCGATGAATTCATGCTCGTCTTTAGTAAAAACACCGGCCGTGACATGAAAGGACGGCCCGTAAAAATCGTTGGGAAAGATGGCGCGGCGCTGGAACAGGATATTTCCGGCTCCCGCCACTTTCGCATAATATCAAATGAAAAAATGGAGGAATATGATTATGACGATCAAGGCTGAGATCACCAGAACATTTGAGGACAAAGGAGCGTTGCTTGCGTCCGCGGCTGTAATCTTTGACGATTGCTTCATCGTTAAAAACCTGCGCGTGATTGAAGGCAGAAACGGCCTCTTTGTCGCCATGCCGAATTTTAAGGGCAAAGACGGCAGATTCATCGACTCTTGCTTCCCGCTCAACAATGAGACGCGCACCGAGATCCAACAAGCTGTGCTGGAGGCATACGACTCGGCAGGCAACGAATAACCAGGCAGCAAACCGAACGCGGGGTATGGGAAATCATGCTCCGCGCCTATCATTAAAATGGAGGCAATTAAATGCGCAAATTAATCGTGAAGCTCTGCCCGAAGCTGGGCGGGGCATACTTTACAATCATGGCGTTGATCATCCTGCTCATTTTCACGACCATGCACGTTTTCGCCGTGGACGATATGTGGACGGTAGCAAACCGCATCATCAAGGACGTATATACCAAACTCGCAGGCGTCAGCACCGTGCTTGCCGGCCTTATGACCGCCGTTGCCGTTGTCGGCGCCAAGCTGTCCAACAACCAGCATAAGGTAGACCAGGCATGGGATTGGCTAAAACGCATCTGGATCGCTTGGGCTGTTATCAACGGGATCGGGGCGTTCCTCGCTTATGTGGTACCGCTCTTCAGCGGTCTTGCCACGCTCGACATAACCCCATAAACAGATTTGCAGTCCCTCTTTCCAAGAAAAATTATGTCGAGGGGGTGACGCGTATTGCGCGTAGGAAATAGAGAGGTGTCGCGGGAATGATCATTGAGGGCATCATGAAGGGCTTGGCCATATGGCTGCATAATTTGTTCTTAGAAATCGTGGAATACATAGCCGACGCGTTGCTCGGGGTATTCAATTTGGATATGGCGTATTTTATGGCTAACGTGCCTGTCACATCTGAAATCATCACGGTCGCGATGGGCGCGGGTTGGGCGTTGCTGCTTGGAAACCTCACGTTTCAGGCCGTTAAAAGCATGATGTCGGGTATCGGTTTCGAGGGCGAAGACCCGAAGCTGCTGTTTACACGCACTTTTGTCTTTGCCTTTTTGCTTCTGGCAAGCCGGCAGGTCTGCGCCGTCGGCCTTAATATGACAAGCAAGATGAACAGCTTTATGGCGACGCCCAGCGCGGTCAACATAAACCTCCCGCAACTCGATTTGTTGGCGTTCCCGGCCTCGTGGCTGCTCATCATCATCATCAACGTCGTGCTCATGTTCCAGCTTGTGCGCTTCTTTTTCCTTATGGCTGAACGGTACGTCGTCGTTGCGGTGCTCACGGTTTTCGCGCCGTTGGCTTTCGGCGTCGGTGGATCAAAGAACACGGAAGATATATTCAAGGGCTGGGCGAGGCTTTATGGCTCGGCTTGCTTGATGATGGTATTCAACACGGCGTTCTTAAAGCTCCTGCTGTCCGCTTTAAGCAATATGCCCGGCGGCACGGGCAGCGCGGCCACGCTCTTGCCTTGGATGCTGCTTGTCGTTGGCCTCGCAAAAGTGTCTAAGAAGATAGACGACATTATCGCGAGGATTGGGCTAAGCACGGCAAGGGCAGGAGACCCGCTGGTACACGGGGGGCTCATGTACCCGGTTATGGTAGCCCGCGCTATGTCCGGCGTAATCAGCAAGACGGCAGCCACGGCGAAAGGGGCGGGCAAAGCGCCGAAAACCGGGACGCGCGGAGGTTTGGGGCCAAGGACGTCAGTGCCGCCGCCCCCGGCCCAGCCGTCCGGTTCTGTTCCTTCAAACGGCGGCAGTTCGGCTGGCATCCCAACGGGTAGCGCGCCGGCTGGCCAACAAACATCATCGGCACCCGCACCGGGAAACACGCCATCTCATGGGACGTATGGGCCGGGAACCGAAAACGGGGCAGCGCCTTCCCGCCCGCCAATCGGTATTCACGGCGTTCATGGGAGGGGCGATACGCAGTTTGAAGGGCAAACCGGAGTGCGGCAGGCAGATTCCCAGAGGGGCGTCGGCGCACATGTATACGGCGGCTCTCGCGATTATTTGGAGAAGCAACGGCAGGCCGGAGGCGGGAACAGTATCAACGCGGAATATCCTATATCGCGAAGGCCTCCGGACGTAAAGACAGACAACCCCGGCGTCGGCCATGGAGGCTTGCAAGCTGCGAAGTTGCCGGTATCTCCGGCCAATTCCCGGACAGGTGACGAAACACTTCATGCTCCGCGCTACGCCGGTATAAAGCCGGGTGAAACGGGCGGCGCGCAGCCGCTATCTGTGAAAACACGGACGCCTGACT
>JAISVU010000290.1 GCA_031271375.1 Clostridiales bacterium
GCATAAAGGATATCGTCACCGACATTTTTGACTTAGGCGAGCTCCCGGAGGCAATGCGACGCTGCGCCGCCGAGAAGAACGCGATTGTTAAGGCGGTTATAAGAATTGGCTAAGTAGCGGGCTTTATGAGCTAAAGAGCTACACTATCAATTTTACCGCTTTTTCTACGATTTCAAATGTTACCGGGCTTTTGAAATCCTCCAGGTTCCCGTCCATATGTACCGTCCGCGCTTCGCCGAACTCCAGTTTGACCGACTTGCAGTTGACGACGGACACTTCTTTGAGCCTGGTATGCCCGCCCTTCCTTACCTGGGCGAACATCGCTATTGTCTTCCATCTGGGCATATGGCGTATCACGCATAGGGTTATATTGCCGTCGTCCATAACCGCAGGCGGGGCGATATTCAGATTCCCGCCGATGAACCCGCCGTTGCAGACCGCAAGCATCATGTATCTGCCCGTTTCGGCTTTGCCGTCCACAGTAAGCGTCATCTCTGTCGAGCGGTATGTAAACGCCGTCTTTATCAGCGATATAAAGTACGCGGCGGAGCCTAAGAACCGTTTAAGCGGGGCCGCAGTCTTGAGCACCTGCACGTCCATTCCCGTCCCAGCCGCGTTGAGGAAGAGCTTCTTGCCGTTAACGGATATCGCATCCACATATTGCGTTTTGCCCACGAGTATTTTCTCCGTATAGAACGCTATCTTCTCTTCGTATGAGGGGAATCTGCCTTCCTTTTCCGCCGAGTAGCCCGGTATTGAATAGATTAAGTCGTTCCCGCTTCCGGCGGGGATAACGCCGAAGCCGATATCCCTCCCGTTGGCAAGCCCGACATATTCCTGAACCGTCCCGTCGCCGCCGACGCATACGACAGCCCGCGCCGCGTTAAAGTCGATCAGGCCGGAGACACGCTCCGTGTCGCCGGGGCCGTTTGTATAGATGAATTGATAATTAACGCCGCGTTCGCGCGCTATACGCTCGATAACCGGAACCGCAGAGTTTGCCTTACCCGAACCGGCAGTAGGATTTACGATAAAATAAGTCATTAATAACCCGCCTCCATAATAATTATACTATGGGGACAGGCGTTTATGCAATAAATTATCCTTTAACCGCTCCGGCGGTCAAGCCGCTCACAAGGAACTTTGAAAGGCAGAAGTACAATATAACAATCGGAACCCCGATAAAGACGGATCCGGCTGCGAACCGGGCAAACTCCGTCTCCCCCAGCGACATAAGCCCCACCGCCACGGTGTACAAATCCTTTTGCTTCAACAACAATTTGGGCAGGATGAAGTCGCTCCAGGGCCAGGTAAAGGCCGACAGGCTTGTATATACGATAATGGGCAGCGACAGCGGCAGGTTTATGCGTAAGAATACCGTAAGGCTGCTGGCCCCGTCGATACGGGCGGCTTCGTCCACCGCGTAGGGGATAGTGTCGAAGAAGCCCTTCTGCACCATGTACCCCATCGGGGCCCCCGCGCTGTATATCAGAATCAATCCCCAGTGGGTGTTGACCATGCCGAACTGGGTCATCAGCAGATAGACGGCGATCATCCCCATAAACGAGGGGTACATCCCCAATACCAAAGTCCCGCGCATCAGGGCCTTGCGCCCCTTGAATTTAAAGCGCGACATCACATACGCCGTGAGCAGCACAAGCACGGAGCCGATTATACAGCTCATAACCGCGATAAAGAGCGTGTTCATAAACCACTTGGGATAATTATACATCGCGGTGTCGGTAAAGAGCGCGCCGAAGCTGCTTAGGCTGAAGCTCCCGGGGAAGAACCCGGAAAAGGAGTATATCGAGCCCGAGCCGCTGAACGACGCAAGCACAAGCCACAAACACGGAAAGAGAAATAAAAACGATACCGCGATAAGGACCGTATAGGTTATAACAGCGTCGGCCGTGGCCGCGGGCTTTATTCTCAGCTTCTTGGTCATTTGAACATCTCCTCCTGCCTGTAGGACGGCGAAAGCATATACACCGCCAGCGCCACTGCCGAGGTTATAGCGAAGATAATCAGGCTTATCGCCGCGCCGATGGAGTAATAGTTATTGTCTATCGAGAGGTTATAGAGCCAGTTTATCAGCAAGTCTGTGTCGCTGGCCAGGAAATATCCGTCTATGTACAGCCCGCCCCTAAGGAAATAAAATATACCGAAGTTGTTGAAATTCCCGATAAACTGGGTTATCAGCACCGGCATAGTGGCGAACAGCACGAACGGCAGCGTGATGGACTTGAAGCGCTTCCAGGCCCCGGCGCCGTCTATCGTCGCCGATTCGTAAAGCGAATTGTCCATATTGGAGAGTATGCCGGTGGCAAGGAGCATCGACGAGGGAATGGCTATCCACGCGTTCACCAGCAGGCCTATCAAACGCGCCGTCCATTTCGCATCCAAATCCAAGAAGCCGACGGCGCGGCCTCCGGCCTCCGTAATCATCTGGTTGATAGGCCCTCCGTATGAGAACATGAACTTGAAGCCGATAAGCGTTATGAATCCCGGCACAGCGTAAGCCAAAACAGGGAAGGCCCGCCAAAAGGTCTTGCCTTTAACGCATGGCTTATTAAGCAGCAGCGCGAGGCCCAGCCCGCACATGTAGTTAATCGCGGTTGACATTATGGCCCACAGCGCGTTCCATTGCAGAATCTTGCTGAACGTGGGCGCGAACTGCCCCAGCGAGATTATGCGGGCGAAGCTGGAAAGCCCTGTCCAGCTTACCAGCGCCGGAGGGACGATATCCCCTCCGTAGTCGGTGAATGCGATAAGGATCATATATACAATGGGCAGGATGTTGAACACGCATACGCCGATGACCGGCAGGAACAGCGCGGATTTGTGGAACCCTCCGTCGGCCATGTCCTTTAGCTCCGTGATAAACCGGGCTGGCGGAAGGCCGCATCCTTCCCTGAGCTGAGTATTGTAGGCGCCCTTTACATTGCTGATATAACAGGCGATATATAACCCCAGCATAATGAACGCGAAGATACCGGTTATCAGCATTACGACGGAGTTATCCCCCGCGAGGCCCACAGAAGGATCCGCCACTAAGGCCCCCAGCGAAAAGAAACCGTAAATAGCCTTCGCGCCGAAGCCGATGAAGAACCACAACCCCATTGCCTGAATCAACAGGAAGATAATCCCCTTGGCAATCTGCCCGTACAATAACTGCCCCAGGCCCATCAGGAACATTGATAACAAAACCTTGCGGTTGCCGTGTTTTATCGCGGATAACATAGTATCACCCCATTTTTATTGCAATGTATGGATAGCGTCGTATATCTGCTGACCGGCCTTTTCCAGCCCTTCTTGGAATGCGGCGGCTTCCGTATACTTCATTTCACCCTGCGGCCTGTAAGGGTCCTTCGCAATGTCGGAGAACAGCGTCCCGGCGGGCGTCCATACCTGGGCAAGAGCGCGGACGCTGGGCATAATGACTATTTCGTTATCCGCCAGCTTCTTATTCACCATCTCCGAAAGCCCTCCGGCCTCGGACGCGGCGTCCGCCCTGGCGGGCACGATGCCCAGCAGAGCGTTCCGGCGCAGCATCATATCATAGCCGGACGCGAAGTTGACAAAAGCGAGGCAGGCGTTCGGGGCCTTTGTGTATGACGACACCGCGTAACCGTTCACGCCGCCCATAACCTTGAACGGAATCAGCTCCGCGCCGGGGCCGCTCAAGTCGCCGTCGGCGGGCAGCGCGGGAACCGCCGCGACGCCGAGATTATCAACAGGCGTTCCGGCCAGGTTAAACTCCTTTGTGAACAGCGTGTACACGTCAGGGGTGGTCATAACGGCAAAATATTCCCCGCTTGCCAGCTTCGCGTAACCGTTCTTTGTCACGGTGTCGTCTATGCAGTCTTCATTCATCACCGACGCCAGCTGGCGTATAACGCCCGCGCCGATAGCGGCGTCCCCTGCGGAAAGCCCGATATCGTAGGTATCCTCCCCGAAGATATATCCGCCGTATGAGAATAAGTAGCCCAGCGCGAAATACGGATCCCACAGGGATTTCATATAACCGTAAGCGGCTGGGTTCCCCTCGCGTATCCCCCGGCTGAACCGGTACATCGCACCCCAGCTCTCAAGCATGTCTGGAACGCCGTTCTTATCGCCGTCCCATTCATCGCGCCAGTTATCCGGTATCATATCGGAGCGGTAGTACAGCACCGGGGCCTGGATGTTCACCGGCACTCCGTAAATCCCGCCCTGGGCCTGGTACGCCTCCCATGCCGAAGCCGGTATTTGCTCCCATGCTTCAAGAGCGTCGGGAGGCAGGGCAAGGATATGATTGCCGTCCACATACTTCATCAGCACGTCGTTCGCCTGATACAGCACGTCGGGGCCGTACCCGTAAGGCCCGTCGTTTTCCAAATCCAGGTACTGATCCATGTTCGCGTCAACCGCTTTTATTCCCTGTTCCGCGTAGGCCGCGTTAAACGCGTCGATGAGTTCTTCGAAATAGCCCTGCTGGATGGCGGTGTCGTTTTCCAAAACGCGTATCGTCACGCCATGCTCCAGCTCGCCGGTAAAACGGGGCGAATAGGCGGAAGCGGCGATACTGGATTCCGCCGCCTCAGAGCGGCTTATATTCCCTCTGAACCCGAAAAAGCCTATCAACCCTATGATTAAAATTGCGTGCAGTCCAATGGCCGCCGCCCGTTTCAGCATTATATCACCGTCCTAAATAAGGTCTTTTTCGCGCTTTTCGCGCCTTTCGTGGTTGTTCTAACGCTCTTTCAACGTATACTCCCCTTGCTCAATCCTAAGCGTAACCGCTTCATCCTGATAAAACCGCTCCATTACGAACGCCCCGCCCCCGGCGCGGAATCGCACATCCCCGTACATAACGGCTTTCTTCCGACGCAGCTTTGCTAAAGCGCGGATAACCTCCGCCGTCTCCTGCCGTTCCCCGGCCTTTTCCCAATCCATAGTGCGGCGGTTGTCCGGGTCATAACCGCCCTCCATATCAATCTCGGTTCCGTAATAGACGCAGGGCGCGCCGGGGAACAGGAACGCAAGGGCCAGCGCAGCGCGCAGCTTATCCGCGTTTCCGTTAAGCGTCGTAAGAAAACGGTCTGTATCGTGGCTGTCCAGCAGGTTCAGCATCATCGCGTTCGCGGGGCCTGTGTTGCGCATCAGCAAGCCGCTGAGTCGTTCCGAGAGGCCCTGTTCGTCCAAAGTCCCCCCCGCGAAATAATCCGCGCAGGCCCTCGAAAACGCGTAATTCATTATACCGTCAAATTGATCCCCGCCCAGGCATGTTACGGCGTCATGCCAGTTCTCGCCCAAAATGACTGCTTCCGGGTTAGCCCGCTTCACAGCTTTGCGGAAATCCCTCCAGAAGTCATGGGGCACCTCGTCCGACACGTCCAACCGCCAGCCGTCAATGCCGTATTTGCTTATCCAGTGTTCCGCTACATCTAAGAAGTATTCCCGCGCCTCGGGGTTCGCCATATTGAGCTTGGGCATTTCCGGGTTGCTTAAGCCGAAAAAGGCGTAGTTCCCGAGCTTAGGATCCGGCCTCTCGCCATCAATGATAAACCAGCCGTAATACGCGGATTCCCGCCCTTTTTCCATCACGTCACGGAAAAATGGGAACCCAATGCCGCAGTGGTTGAACACGGCGTCAAGCACAATCCTCATGCCCAGGGCATGGCATTTTTGCACCAGCTCCTTGAAATCTCCGTTCGTGCCAAAGGCCGGGTCTATATTGTAATAATCCGTAATTTCGTATTTATGGTTCGTCGGCGATGTGAACACAGGCGTAAGGTACAGGGCGTTGAACCCCAAATCCTTAATATAATCCAACGACTGAACAATCCCCAATATATCCCCTCCGGCGTAACTCTTAGAGCCGGGCACGGCTCCCCAGGGCAGATTCACATAATCCTTCCTGCTCCCGCCGCCGTTCCGGAAGCGTTCCGGGAAAATGCTGTAGAACGCGGCGCTCCTGTACCATTCCGGCACGACATGGATATCGCAGGGATTAATAAAGGGCATCTGGAAGCTGGTCATGTAAGCCGTGGCAAAGTCATACCCTTCGCCGATGCCTTCCTCGCTGTAATAGTAGCGTCCCTCGGGCAGCTCGACGGCGAAGATATAAACCAGCCGCGCGTCGTCCAAAACGAGCGTCGCCGTATAATAGTCAAACAGGCGGTCGCTGAAAGCCTTGTACATCAAGGTTTCCTTGCGCCGCTTCGTGAAATCGTATTTGCAGCCGTATATAACCGTTATCTTAACAACAGGCGCGTTTTTCGCCGTCCTCAGCCGCAGAATCAGCGTTCCGTCCTGCGCGAAGCAGTACCGCGAGTCCGGCCTGTGTTCAATGGAGCGTGATAAGTCCGGGTTCATAAACCCTCCGATTAATTGACATCTTCATAAACCTCAGTTATAATAAGCGAATGAAAAATCCGACAATAAAGGACGTTGCGCGTGAAGCCGGGGTCTCCGTCTCCACCGTGTCTTATGTGATAAACAACCGCGAGGACATGCGTATCAGCGAGGCCACGCGTAAAAAGGTATTGCAGATAATCAACTACATGAACTACAAACCCAACCGCTCCGCGCAGACGCTTGCGGGCAAGCTCTTCCCCAAGTCCGAACGCAGCGGAAGGATGGCCTTCTGCGCCGAAGCCGCCGGTCTCTTAGGCGGCGCTTCCGCTTTAGCGTTCGCGCAGGGCCTTGCCCGTCTCCTGCGTCCCAGGGGATACGATTTGATTATGCACCCCGCCGGGGACATCGCAAACCTGGACGACTGCGACGCCGTTATATGCCTAAGCCTGAACCGCGACCAGTTCTACAAGCTGGGCGACGTGAATTTCTGCCCGCTTATCGCCGTGGACTCCTTGCTTAACGACCCGCTGTTTTTCCAGGTAACGCAGGATTTTGCCCGGCTTAGGGCAGAGGCCGAGGAACGCTTCGGCGGGGCTTCATATGTATACGCCTACCCCGCCGAACCGGACGGCGGCCCGAACGGCCCTTCAGCCGCCTTTTTTCCCGAAACCACGCCGATAACGGACTTCCGTGACGCGGCTGCCCTAGAAGGAAGGAACGTGTTGGTAACAGACGCGTCCCTTGCCCGGGCAATACCCTTCGCCTTCTATAACGCCTATTACGAAGCCGCCCGGCCCGCGGCGGCTCTGTCCTGCGCGGACAAAGCCATAAACCGCGAGCAAATCAGCGACGCCGGGCATTACGTTCTTGTGTAAATAGACGCTAGGAGCTAGTTAAGAACCACAGACAGCACGTCCGTCTCCGAGTTATAGGTAAAGGTATATGTGCCCCCGCTTATAGCCACCATGTTCGAGCCTTCAATATTGTCGGGGTTCTGCGGCGTAAGGAGTTCCTGCGCCGCCTCGTCCAGGTTCCCGTAGCGCAAGTATTCCGAGCCCACCGAAACTATATCGCCGGATTGAACCTGCGACGTGAACAGGAACACGTCGCCCTCCTCAAGCGTGACGGTCAGCGTATAAAGCGCGCCGTCCTGGACGGTTCCGGTCTCTTCGCTGTACACGTCCGCCCATTCCGTTATCTTCTCGCCCTTGATGTAATATGTTGTAATCACGTCGGCGGCTTCCAGCACATCGCCGTTACGAACCCATGTAATAGTGTCGAAGGTTCCCTGATTGTAGACTTCCTTTGTTTCCTCGGTGTAGGACGACGCGGAGGTGTCGTAGATATCGTTGCCGGGGAACGTCGTCAGCGTCAGCGTATAGTTGCCGTCAACCTGGCATGTTATGTTCTGCCCCTTCGAGTTCACGTCGCCGTAGCCGCCGCCCTCGCCGGTGAAATACACGGTGCCGTCCTCATCCGCTGGGTTCGGGATATACCCGTAACCGCGCTTATTCTCCCAGCTTGAATTCATCGCGAACTGGAACTGATCCCCGGCGAGCAAATCCAATGTAATGGAATATTCATTCGCGTCGGCATCCTTTTCCAGCTTGTGCTCGTCGGCTATATTATTGCCCCAGCTGCTGGACACAAGGAGGGAGCTCTTCCCGCTGCCCACGACATAAAAGTCGCGGACATCCGCCTGTTCAACCGCGAACCCCGCGAAAATCCGGGTGTTCTCGTTAATCGGGGCCTCAAAGTCATAAACATGGTTCATCGTCGGCGTCGCGAACCATCCCACGAACACGGAGCCTTCCTTCTCGGGCGCAAACGCCTCCACGGTGCCGCCGGGGGCGGCTTCTTCTGTCTTCAGCACGCTCTCGCCGTCCATAAACTCCACGGTAACGCCGGGTTCGGCGGCAGGCTCGTCTGCTGACCCGCCCTGGCATCCCGCCGCAAGCATCCCTGTCATAACCAGCGCAAGCAGCGCCGCCATTCCCCGGTAAATCATCTTCTTCATTAAAATACCCTCCTCGCTGTGATTTTCTGCCATTTTAACGGTGCTTAACCGTTTAAGCAATGTAATTATATTACGTAGATTATTTAAAGTCAACATTAATTTTTCCAAATTACCAAATAACCCAAAATTTTGTCGTTTCATTTTTCTGGAAATATCTTGCAAAAAATATGAAATCCTGGTAAACTAAAAACAATGCTTGAAAGGCTTAGTGCCATAAGTCAAGCACAAAGATTCAAAGGAGGCACAATCATGAAAGGAAAGGCAAGAAGAATCGCAAGCGCGCTTACAGCGCTGGCCTTAGCGGTTATGATGACGGTGAACGCCGCCGCGGCCCAGTTTAACGACACCGCGGGCCACTGGGCGTCCGAGGTCATCGACAAATGGAGCGACGCCGGTATAATCAGCGGCGACGGCACCGGGAACTTCCGTCCCGACGCGCCTATCACCCTCGCCGAGTTCGCGTCCATGCTGGTACAGATCATGGGCTACACGGATGTCGCAGACAGAAGCGAAGTAGCCGACCTGGGAGACTGGTACGACCAGATCATCCTGAAAGCCGTCGCCGCGGGCGTCATCAGCCCCGACGTAAACGGCAACGTAAACCCCAGAAGCCCGCTGTCGCGCCATGCAATGGCCGTAATGATGGCGCTGGCCTTCAAGCTGGAACCCCTCAGCGGCGCGACGGCCTTCGTGGACGACGCCGAGATCCCCGCCTACGCCAAAGGCTACATAAAAGCCCTTCAGCAGGCTGGCCATCTCTCAGGCTTCGCGGTTGACGGCGGCTACGAATTCAGGCCCGTCAACAACCTCAGCAAGGCCGAATCCGCCGCGATCGTCGACATGCTTGCGCCCAACATCATCAACGCAGCAGGCGCCAGTTCAAACAGCGTCGAAGGCAACCTGATCGTCAACGCCTCCGGCGTAAACCTCCGCAACATGACGATTAACGGCGACCTCTACCTTGCCCCCGGCATCGGCCTGGGCGACGTGAACCTCAACGGCGTAAAGGTCACGGGCGACATCATCCTGATGGGCAACGGCCAAATCACGATAAACAACTCCTCCGCCGACGACGCCAAGGTCTACAGCGGCGGCAGAGCCTATCTGGAGCTGAACGGCTCATCAAGCCTTGACATGATCTTAGTCAACGGCGGCGCCGTCATAGACGCCTCCGGCCTCACAGGCGGCTCTGTGCAGCAGGTAATGGTACTCGGCCTGCCTAAGGACGAAAACGTCTACCTCACCGGTAACTTCGGCATGGTGACGAACACCGTCGACGGCGCGCACATCGGCATCGACGGCACCGTCGGCAAGATTAACCAAAGCGCTGCGGCCACGATAACCGGCGACGTAACGGTAGACGGAACCGCCCTTCCGGCAAGCGCCGCGTCCGCCTCTGCGGATACAAGCGCCGCCACCGCGCCTCCCGCGCCGACGAACCCGCCCTCGCAAACATATCCCACATATACCGCGACTCCGCTCCCGGTTTACACAAACCCGCCCACATACTACCCGCCGGTCATAACGGGCCTCGCGCTGTCAGAAGAAGGCTCCATGGCGTGCGGCATCGGTTCGCGCTTCACCGTCACCGCGTACTACACGCCCTTCGGCCAAACCGCCTACGACGCTACGTTCGTATCCAGCAACCCGGCTGCGGTCTCCGTTACCTATTCCAACGGCCAAGCGATAATAAACGTGCTATCCCCCGGCACAGCCGTCATCACGGCCTACAGCGGCGGTCTCCGGGCTTCCTTTACCATTATCGCGTTTATCCCGCCCGAACAGCCGGACACCGAAGAATACAAAGCAATAGTAGCCGAAATAGAAGCCCTCGACGAAGAGGACTACACGCCCGAGAGCTGGGAAGCCTTCCTGGAAGCCATTGACGGCTTGCTGGATCTTACCTTCACCGCCCAGTCGCAGGTAACCGCTGCAGTGGAAGCCCTCGAAGAAGCGCTGGAGCTGCTTGAGGAAGTGACGCCTACCGACCCGGCTACTGTTACTAGCGTGAGCGTAACAACCCAGCCAACAGATAGAACGTATGTCACCGGAGAGAAACTTAGCCTTGCCGGCTTGACCGTGACCTTAACCTATTCAGACGAGACGACAAAAATAGTCGCTCTTGCAGACTTTAATACGAACGGGCTTACAGCCAGCCCGGCGAATGAAACTGTGATGGACGTAGCCGCGCATAACGGCAAGCCTGTGGTTATTACCCATACGGCAAGCGGTAAAACCGCCAGTACAAATAATTTGACGGTGACAGAGGCGGCGGTGACTCCGACGCCGGCTGTTACGGTTACTGGGGTAAGTGTAAGTAACACGGCTGGCACAAGTGTTGTAACTGTGACAGCCACTGCCTCTAATTATGTGACAGGTACTACAGCAACCGTAGAACTGTTTACTGCAACAGGAACAACAGCTGCTTATTCGCAGACAGGTGTTGCGATTGGTTCAAATGGTACGATTTCCCATACATTTAATACCGTTGCAAACGAAACATATACAGCAAAAGTAACTGTCGGAACAGCTTCGGCTACGAGTAGCAGTAGTATTACAGTTGCTGTGAATCCGTTGGATTCGGCAAAGGCATCCGCAAAAGCCGCGTTGGCGGCACTTGTAGACGGTGAGGTAACCGACCTTGATTTGACGCAGTCTGAGTACACAACAGAGTCCTGGGCTGCTTTCCAGAACGCTATTGTAGCTATCAAAACAGCGATAAACGCAGAAATTGACGCGCTTACCACTGTTGCGGAAGTACAAGACTATGACGCTCTGGATGATTACACAGATTGGGCTACAGACTTTTCTGCTGCGCAGG
>JAISVU010000317.1 GCA_031271375.1 Clostridiales bacterium
GCGAACACAGCTCCGGGTAAGGCTTGCATAGACTGTGAATCGTACTTGCGGATAAGGAGTCCGCCGAGGGGATAATCGAAAAGCGTAACCACAAGGCCCTTGTTCTGAACCAAGTTTACGATCTTCGCCGTGTTGTCAAGGGCATAACCGGGTGGGGCCTGTATCTCCTGCACAGAGTAGCTCCCCGGTTCAAGGTCAGGAACATTAATCCGCCCGTCCGCGTCGGTGATGTATTCGCCCACAAGAACCGTTGTGTCCCCTAATTTCTCCACCTTGACGGTGGCGTTTGGCAGCGGCTCTTTTGTAATGGCGTCATACTTCATAATAACGAACTCGTTCACGGGCCGGTTGAAGAATTCCAGGCTGTACATCTTTTCGTCTAAGATGTGTACCGTCTGCGCCACATTATCGAGGATATATCCCTCCGGGGCTTGGATTTCCTGAACTCGGTACCCTCCAGGCGGCAGGCTGGGGATATAAAACGTGCCTGTCTCATCGGTTCTGAAAAGGCCGTCGCTTGTACCCACAACCGCGCCGAGAATATCCGTAACCATGAAAACGGCTTCGGCCAGCGGTTCCTGGGTCACGCTGTCATACTTCTTAACCACAAGCCCGCCAAGCGGCGTATTATAAAAGTCAACATACTTCACCATGCCGTACTCAATATGCACGGTTTGGCTGTTATCGTCTTTCAGGTAACCGTTAGGGGCGTCAACCTCTGTTATTACATAGGCTCCCGGCTCAATATCGGTTATGATGATCGTGCCGGTTGCGTCCGTGGTGTAAAGGCCGTTGCCCGCGTCGCCCACAAAAGCGCCGTGGCTGTCAGTAACCTGGAACGTGGCCCCGGCAAGCGGCAGCATGGATATACTGTCGCGTTTTGTAATCAGCAAACCGCCTATGGGCTGGTTAGCAAAATTAACCTGATACGTTTTGCCGTCCACGCCGATGGTTAAAGTCTGCGGCACAGTATCGGCCACATAACCGTGAGGGGCTTCAAGCTCTGTAACGACGTAAGCGCCGGGTTTAAGGTTGGATACAAGGAACTGTCCCGCGCTGTCTGTGGTATATTCTCCGTTGGTATTCCCGGCCACGGCCCCGGTTCCTTCAGTTACGCGGAACCTCGCGCCTTGAAGGGGCTTCCCGGTAAGCGCGTCGGACTTCGTAACGAGAAGGTTTCCATAAGGAATATTAGAAAAGGTTAATTCCTCAATGCTTGTCCCGTCATACTTCATCCATACTTGCTGCTTGCTGTTTTCAATCAGCATATAGTTGGGCGGGGCTTGGACTTCCTCGACGATATAGCCGCCCGGTTCAAGGTCGGTAATGACGATAACGCCGCTGTTGTCGGTCGTGTATCTGCCTATAAGCGTACCCGAACCGCCTGACATTTCCTCGTTTACCCGCCTGACTTCAAAGGCCGCGCCTGCCAGCAGCTCGCCGTTGACGGAACTGACCTTTTTTATAACTATACTGTTAAGCGGATAGTCAATGACTTCGGCTCCGAGAAGAAAATCGCCGCCTGCGGCAACTGCCAAAAGCCTGTCAGATACGCCGCTCTTTAAATAAAAGCCGTCAGTATATGCTTCGTAAGCGTTCTCCCCAGGGTTCAGATACAGCCGGGTTACAGGATTGTCAGGCAAGCTGAAGCCGGGGGCAGGGATTACTTCCGTCACGATATACCATCCGGGCGCGACCTTCGGCAAAATAATCTGCCCGTTCTCATCGGTTCGGAACCTTCCCAGCGGGAAAATGCCTCCGCTGGCGCTCTCGTATTCAATGGAAAACGTGGCGTTTTGGATAGGTTCAAAGGTTAAAGAGTTAGTTTTGGTAATAATAAGGGTCGGTTTCCGAACATCCTCATATATTAAAGTTTTCGTCTTACCGCCCTCCAACTCTATCTCGGTTTTCTGAGGGTCGAGAATCCATCCCTCCGGGGCAAGGATTTCCTCAACCGTATAGATTGCCGGGTCAAGATTCTCTAAAAGCAAAACGCCTGATTCGTCGGTGACGTACTCTGATACGGTTAAATCCTCGGTTTTCGTAACAAGGAACCGAGCGCCGCCCAGCGGTTCGCCTGTGACGGAATCAACCTTTTTAATCTCCAGCTTTGGCCGCAGGATATTTTCATAAATAAGCGTCTTAGTCATGCCCCACTCCAGGGCGATGTCGTAATGCTGGGGGTCAAGGATATATCCCTCCGGCGCTTTTACCTCAACGACGGAATAAATAGCTTCGTCCAAGTCGTTAATGGTAATCGTTCCGCTGGCGTCGGTGACGTACTCTGAAACGGTCTTGTCCTCGGTCTTAATGACGTTGAACTCCGCTCCGGCGAGGGGCTGGCCTGTCTGAGCGTCAAGTTTCTGAATGACTAAGGACGGGCGCGGCCTATTATCAAACTTCACCTCAACCGTCTTTCCTTCGTCCAGAAGAACGTCCTTAACAGGCGAAACGATAAGATACCCGTCAGGAGCGGCCATTTCGGTCACTGTATACCATCCGGGATCAAGGCCCTCAACGGTAATTAGGCCGGAACCGTCCGTCATTCCCTCAAAGACGATGTTTCCGCCCTTGTGGGCGACGGAGAACTCGGCGTCTGCCAACGGCTGGCCCGTCTTTTCATCATACTTCTTAATAATGATACCGGGCTTTGTCCAGTCGCTGAAAGTCAGTGTGCCTTCCTTACCCGGTTCCAGTTTAACTATATCCACTGTTGTGTTAAGAACATACCCATCAGGAGGGGTTAGCTCCGTGACAGTGTATGTCCCGGCTTTAAGATTTTCCAGCTTCGCTTCGCCTGAGCCGTCCGTTTGCACATCGTAAAAGTCGCTTCCGTCGTCAAGCGCAACACGGAAGGAGGCTCCTGAAAGAGCTTCTCCTGTGTTTCCGTCTATCTTCGTAATGACAAGGGAAGCCAGCGGCTCATTTTCAAAGGTTACGATGGCGGTCTGCTCTGATATGACAACGACATCCTTGTGGGTGTTGGCGTCAAGGGCATAGCCTTCCGGGGGAGTGACTTCATCAACGTAATAGGCTCCCGGCTCGACTTCATCAATGGAGACTTTGCCGCTGCTGTCCGTGGAGTAATGCCCGATAACGCCTCCCGTGGCGTTCGTTACTTTAAACTCCGCTCCGGCAAGGCCCTTTGTTGTGCCGGCTTCCAGCTTGACAATCTCTAGCTTACCGGGTTCAGCGGGGGTTTCTGGCGGCGGGGTTTGCTCGTCCGGAGGAGGCGTTTCTTCGCTTGGCGGCGGAGTGCTTTCACCGGGAGTAGGCGTAGGCTCGTCTGCCTGCGGTTCTGCGGCAAACGGAATCACATATGACGCTGGCTGATAAGGCATTGCTATTTCATACCGCTGATAATCAGCTTTGTCGGCTTCCTCCGTAGGTACGCCGAACAGAACCACGCCGCTGTCAATCGTTAGCTCTGCCTGAACCTCAAAACTGACACTCTCAGTTACGGATTCTTTTGGAACCTTAATCTTTATGGGCGTTACGTTGTCAACGCCATCCGCCGGAATAGGATTGTCCGAAGCATCCGTAATCACCGCTCCGGCTGGCGCGTCTTCGGGGAGCGTCAGTTTGATCTTTGTGCCGCTTTTTAGCGGATATGTGCTAGATTGCACCGTTGTTGTGCTGACGTAGAAATCGCCGTCAAGCGAAGGGTCTGTTAAGTCAACATAGCCGTAAATCGCTATCTCAGGCATTGGCTCTGTTGCCGTCCGAGCAAGATTTATAAGATGCTTCGCAAAAGCTACGGTTTGGGCGTCGCCCGTCCATAAGGAATCGTCTGAATATCCAGACGCGCTTAGGCTTGAAACCGCGCGGATAGCGGCTTTTGTCGCGGCGTATATCTGTAGGTCGGTCAAACCGGGAAATTGATCTGTTATAACATTCTTTTCAACATATGGTACTGAATTATGAAGCACCGTAGCTACCGAAGGCTCAAGATTCGTTCCGCTGATGGATACGGGATACTGACCGTTTGGATGCAATTCGGCGGCGTACAGTTTTGGGTCAACACAAAAAGCTGGATACTTCGTGCCGTCAAATTCTATATAGCCCTCTTTTCCTATATCTTTTCCATTATAGGCTATTGTCCCAGGGCCTATTTCTCCGCTGGAATACACCATAACAACCACATCGCCATTGCCGGAAGCCTCCGGTTCCTCAGCTTTAGCCGACACGGGCGGCGGATAAAACGGCAGTACCGCGCCGAGCGTTATAATAAGCGCCATCAACACGGTAATAATTTTTTTACCGATTGTAAACCCTCCTATCTCTTAATAGTAAAATAAAAGAGGCCCTCTGCTTTTAAAGCAGCAAGCCTCTCGTATGCGTATGTTGTTTCATAGTATTATTTACTTCATAAATCCCTGTACGCAGTATAGCGTATGTTCGTCATCGAACGCCGCTCCGACGCCTATATACCGTAATTCAGGATTGAGTATGATTTTTTTGTGGCTCTCGGAACCCATCAGGATCGATACCAGGCCGTCCGCTGCTTCCGCTCCGTACAGCGTAGCGCTGCACCTTACAATGTTCTCGCCGCCGTAAGAGTATTGCAGGCCCTCATACGCGCTTGACGCCGGTTCACCGCTGGGGCGCATATGCGCGAACTTCGTCAGCAATTCGCCGCCTCTCAAATCTGCCGCTGAATCAAGGCCCTCAAATGTTTCCAGTTGCGTAAGCCCTTCTTGCTGGCGAATCTCATTTACCAGCCGGATTATCTCAACTTCTAAAGCGGTAAGTTTTTCTTCTTTGGACAATGCTGGAGTGTCTGCGGGAGCTGGGGCTATAGCGCCATTTTGCTCATGCGCCTCATATGTGCGTTGCAGAAGCCATTCCCGGTATTCGTCCGGTAATCCGTTGCCGTCATAGTATGGAAGCAGCCCGCTTACAATATTTAGCGTCCGGGTATTCTCGTCCCACTCTGCCGATGCGTACATTGCCGCCGCTAAGTCGCGCACAGCTATGTACAATGTGCCATTAACGGTTGTCGGCACAACTGTAAGCTGATATGCCTCCGCCTCGGCAAGCAATCCGCAAGGCAGTTCGCCGGGGCATATCTCATTGTGCTTCGCGGGAAAATGCCCGTGGTTAAAATGGTCGATGTCGAAACTCCCCAGCGTATCGTAATGGCGGATTTTGTAATAACCCTCAGTTATCCCTATGTCGCTTTGGTAGTAAGTGTAATACAGCTTACCGGGGATGATTTCCAAGCCGCCATGATTTTTGAGATATACCGCATGGGGGCCAATCTCAACGCTCCATCCCATCGCTTCGGCTATCCGGGTAACAGGAGCCATCACCCGCCCGTCTACTATGACCGGCTCCTGTTCTAACTGAACCGTCTGACCGTTTACTTGTACCGTGATAGCATCTGCGGCGTAAGCTGTCAATCCGAAAATCATTATTCCCATTACCATCACCGCCGCGAACACCGACATAAACCGCCATCTTTTTTCTTTAGCCATTTCTGACATCTCCTTTTTATTAGGGGCTAGAACCCTTGATTTTTCTGGCTTTCCTCTGTTCTGATATAATTGTAGCGCGCTTAAACCAGCCTTGTCAATACTTATTTGTCAAATTATGGAAATATTTTTGCGAGGTTATTTCACTTCTCTCGCGCATACCACCCAGCGTTTCGCCGGAGTGTCAATGACACATGTAATAAGTACCAATGTATTCTCCCGGTATGTGCCGAGGTAGGAAAAATCCGTGTCGCTGATTTGCTCTTTAAGATATACTTCGTATGTGCGTGTGCCATAACGCGTCTCGTAGGTTATCAAGTCACCGGTTCGTATGTCCTTGACGCCTTTGAAATAATCATGCGCCCCCCGGTTATGCCCGGCCAGCCCAATGGTTCCGTCCCAGGCTGATGTAAACTCGAAGTGCGCCGCTCCGAGCTTCATGTTGGCCGTAGTCTCACCTTCATATACTTTGACGTAGGTGTTAATCGCGGGGATACTTAAATTGCCTATTGACCCGTCATCATAATACGCGGGGACTGTTTGGGCGGCATTAGCAAAGTCAGCGGAATCCTGGCTGACGGAAACGGTGAAGCCGCCCGCAGCGCCGGACGATACAGGCGTCTGCATTAACGAAGTAGATTGCAATACGCCCGTGGTGTCCCCGTAATAATTGACGGATGCGGTTCCGTTATATGTCGCGTTTGTTGCCGCCGCCGTTCCGTTGGCCTGATGATACAGGCTGCTGGGGCCGGTTGGTATTTCGCCGCTGAAAATGCCGTACCCGGGCGGCAGAAGCGCAACATCCTTGTTTCTTCGGATGTTAGCGGCCAAAGGGTTGCTTCCCTGTTCGTCCGTTTGTGTCGGCGTTCCAAAGGTCGAGCCGGTGTCCGGGCCTGAATCAAATTGGTAATTGTACTCGAACAGATCAACATTTCCAGCCCAGCCCTGCCCTGTGCCTTGTGATCCCGCGGCGTAAGCGGACACGCTTAAAACGCCGTACAGCATGACGCACACTAAAAGTGTAGAGACAATAGCTTTCTTTCCTTTTTTAATAACAATTCCTCCTTATTTAGCGGGCTTAACCGCTTATTTATGATAAAAACCGCCATTCATTTTATAAACAGCGGTTTAAATCATTTTTCCCTTGTGCCTTACTTTGAAATATTCAGGCATTTTTTTCTTTATCAGAAACGCCCTTGCTTTAACAACGCTTGACGTTACGAAGCACTTCGGAAGCGAGGCGAGTACCTTATCACGATACGGGGCGCCGACGCGGACGCGGGAATCCAGTATAGCTATTATTCCTGTGTCAGACACTAAGCGCAAAACCCTCCCATGCCCCTGTTTTAACTTAATAATCATTTCAGGAAATAGGATTGTATTTTTGTATTTTTCCGCGCTCCCGCACATGGCTTTTTCATGTTCGCTTATCGGATCGGGTACGGCGAAAGGCAGCTTTACGATTATTAAAAGTGAAAGAATATAGCAATTTGACAAAACGCAGACTAAGGAGTATAATCAATACGGGGGTGTATAAATAATGACAATATCAAACG
>JAISVU010000405.1 GCA_031271375.1 Clostridiales bacterium
GAGGAGCTTCTTGATAATGAAGATATTGATGATGATATGTGGCGCGGCGAGGGTTTGCCTGAAGAACTCGCGGGAGCGGCCCTTAACTCTGTTTCGGGCAAGGAACAGGATAACCCATCATCCGCCTCTGAGCGGCTCGTCAGCGAAGTAGCTGAAGCAAGCGAGGTAAGCCTTAACGGTGCCCAGATTACAAGCCTTATCGCCGTGGTGCAAACATACAACAGCGGAATGCTGGAGCGCGACTCAGCCATTGAAATAATAATGAGCGCGTTCCCGTTCGACAGGGAAAAGGCGGAAAGAATACTCGGCTCAGGCAAATTAAAAGGCGTACCGGGCGAAAGTCCGTCTAGCGGCGGAGCTCAGGTGACGGCATGAACAGGGCGGCTATGGCGCAAGCGGTACAGGCGGAGGTAAGGCCGAAGTTTCGAGGGCATAATATGTTAAAATCAAAGGTAGTTCCACACTTCCCGGACGGCCTCGCGCGTGAGTATGAACGCATCACGAACACCTACATGTCTTTGCTCAACAAAACCTTGGCCGAACATCTCCCGGTTATCCGCAAAGCAATAGACGCAGAGCGGGAAGGCTTACGCCGGGATGACGCTCAGGATATTCTCGCATTAATAGAATCAGAGTTTTTGCGGATAAATGAGGATTACATGAGCAGAACGGAAAAGTTTTCTCTGGCCTCGAAATTATTAGGCATATCCGTCCTCGCGCGGAATCATAAAATCCGGGAATGGAAACGGGTAGTGAGTAAAACTCTCGGCATTAGCATCTTTGACGATTATTTTAAAGGTGAGTTTTTCAGGGAGATGTTAAAAGTCTGGGTTGCTCAAAACATTGACCTGATTAAAACGATACCTAAGAATACGCTCCTGAAAATGAGGTACGCCATTGAGGAGGGGTATACCAACGGGATGGTGAATACCGCAATCGGCAAGCGTATACAGGAGATATACGGCATAGACCGCCGCCGCGCACGGTTTATCGCCCGTGACCAGATTGCGAAGCTGAACGCCGATATTACACAGGCCCAGCACAGAGACGCCGGGTAAGCGAGTATATATGGAGTACATCGGAAGATGAGCGCGTCCGCAGAGGACACATGGAGTTGAACGGTAAAAAGTTCAGCTGGAGCGACCCTCCCGTTGTTGACGGAAGAAGCGGTCGGCGTTGCCATCCCGGACAGGACTATCAATGCCGCTGCGCTGCGCTTCCGGTTTTTAATCTGCCTGAACTGGATTTGCCTTGGGACGGTAAAGAGCTGAATTGAGGGTTGACTATGGAACAGGCCGAAACACGCCCTGGTAACAGGGCAAAAACAGGCAATAGGGATAATACCGGGCGTTTTCGTAAAGGCGTGAGCGGAAACCCGTCAGGCCGTCCGGCACAGCCGGAGGAATTTAAGGAAATATTGCGTTCGGCGACCGTTCCCGCTCTGCGGCTTCTGGTTAAGACAATGAACGACGGCGCCGTTAAACCCGAACTGCGGGTAAAATGCGCCGAGATACTTATCGACAGGGCATTGGGCAAGGCTACGCAGCCGATTGAGGCGAGCGTGTCCTCACCGGCTTTTGACTGGGGAGACATTACCACGGATGAATTGAGGAGGCTGGCGGAGCTTAATGGACTTGAAACGGCAGACGATAGCGCAGGGAGCGCGAAATGAGCTTGCAAGGCGCGGCCTCTGTGATTTCGCGGTCATTACCGACCCCAGATATAAAGTGAATTGGCATCATAAGGTGCTGTGCGATTACCTTGACCGCTTTTCCAGACGCGAGATACCCCGCCTCATGGTATTCATGCCCCCGCGGCACGGCAAGAGCGAGCTGGTGAGCCGCAAGCTCCCGGCGTTCATATTCGGGCGGAACCCGGACACGAGCATCATAGCCACAAGCTACAGCGCAGACCTCGCCCAGCGCATGAACCGGGACGTACAGCGCATAATAGATGGTGAACAGTACGCGAAGGTTTTTCCCGGTACGTTCCTCTACGGCAAAAATATAAGAACCGTCGCCGACGGCTCCTATCTTCGCAACTCGGATATCTTTGAGATAGTCGGCCGCCGGGGGGTATACCGCTCCGCCGGAGTCGGCGGCGGCATCACGGGCATGGGCGGGGAGTTTATCATCATCGACGACCCGCTAAAAAACCGCGAGGACGCCTCCAGCGCGGTTATCCGTGATAAGCTCTGGGAATGGTACACGTCTACGCTGTATACGCGGCTGGAGAAAGACGGAGCCATCCTGCTGACTATGACCCGCTGGCATGAGGACGACCTCGCCGGACGTTTACTGAAGCTTGCTGAAACAGACCCCGCCGCCGACCAGTGGGAAGTCCTATGCTTCCCAGCTATAGCCGAAGCCGTCAGGCACCCGGAAGACATACGCGGCGAGGGCGAGGAATTGTGGCCGGAGAAATACTCCCGCTCCCCCCTCGACACTATAAAGGCGGCGGTCGGCTCCTACGACTGGAACGCCCTGTATCAGCAGCGGTCGGCTCCGGCTGAGGGCGGCATGTTCAAGCGCGAATACTGGCAATACTGGCGCGAACTGCCGCCAAAGCTTACCGACTGGGTTCAGTCATGGGACTGCACGTTTAAGGCTACCGGCACGGCTGATTACGTCGTAGGTCAGGTGTGGGCGCGTGACGGCGCGAACCGATACCTAATAGA
>JAISVU010000412.1 GCA_031271375.1 Clostridiales bacterium
ACTATTAGCTCGACCTATTCAAAAATTAAACGCAGGCACGTAGCTTTCATCGCGTTTTGTGCCTGGAAAGGAATGGAACTTATTATGGCTAAATTCAAACTAGGCATCCTGACGGGCGGCGGGGACGCGCCGGGGCTTAACGCCGTCATCTACGGCATAATAAAGACCTGCGTCAACCGCGGCGATTATGAGGCCATCGGCTACAAGTTCGGCTACAGGGGCCTCTATTACAACGATTACATCCACCTTACCCCAGATACGATATCGGGCATTCTGCACCGGGGCGGCACAATCCTCCACAGCTCGAACAAGGACAATCTCTTCAAGTACCCTGTGGGCACGGATGAGTACGGCGAAACCATACTGAGAGACGTCTCCGACGTTGCGGTTGACAACATGAAAAAGGCCGGGGTAGACGCGCTGGTCGTCCTGGGCGGCGACGGAACCCTTACCAGCGCGCGGGATTTCGCCAGGAAGGGCGTCAACGTAATCGGCGTGCCAAAGACGATCGATAACGACCTCAGCAGCACCGACATAACCTTTGGCTTCGACACCGCCGTCAATATAGTGACGGAGAACCTGGGCAGGCTCCACACAACCGCCGAATCCCATCACCGCATTCTCATCGCCGAGGTTATGGGGCGGTACGCCGGGTGGATTGCGCTCCACGCGGGCCTTGCCGGGAGCGCCGACGTTATCCTCCTTCCCGAGTTCCCTTACGATATTAATAAAATAGTTGACAAGATCAAAGAGCGCGACTCCGTCGGCAAGAGCTTTACGATAATCGTATGCGGCGAAGGCGCGAAACCCAAAGACGGCGACGTTTCCGTCTCGAAGATTGTAGCCGACAGCCCCGATTCCATCCGTCTCGGCGGCATCGGGAACAAGCTGGCCCTGGATATTGAGCCGCTGATCAACCATGAGGTTCGCAGCGTCGCCCTGGGCCATATCCAGCGCGGCGGCGAAACCTCGGCCACCGACCGTGTCCTTTCCCTGCGCTACGCCGCGAAGGCCGTCGAGCTTATCGAAGGGGGCCTGTTCGGCAATATGGTTTGCCTGCGGGACGGTAAGATGGGTTATGTGAGCCTTGAGGAAGTCATCGGCGTGAACAAGACCGTTACAAGGGATCACGAGCTGGTAAAAATCGCAAAGGACATGGGGATAATCTTCGCCGACTGATGATGACAAAGCTGAAGATAAAAAATATATTAGAGAAGCTGGATGAACTGTATCCCAATGAGGATAAATCCTTTCTGGATTACAGCGGGGCCTGGCAGCTGATGGTCGCGACTATCCTAGCCGCCCAATGCACAGACGCCAGGGTCAACGCCGTTACGCCTGTTCTATTCGCCAAATACCCCAGTCCGGAAGACTTGGCGGGGGCTGATATTGAAGAGGTTGCCGAAATTATCAGGCCGACGGGGTTCTTTCGCGGTAAATCAGCGAATATCGTGCTGTCTATGCGGCGGTTAATGGATGAGCATAACGGGGAGATGCCTTCGGGCATTGAGGACCTGACGGCCTTCCCCGGCGTCGGCAGGAAAACAGCGAATGTTATACGCGGGCATATCTTCAACCTTCCGAGCATTGTGGTTGACACCCATGTCAAGCGGGTGTCCAACCGGCTTGGCATTATAGCGTCCGACGACCCCGTTAAAATCGAGTTTGAATTGATGAAGGTTCTGCCGGAAGAACATTGGATACGCTATAATACGCAGATTATCACACATGGCAGGGCGGTATGCGCGGCCCGGTCGCCGAAGTGCGGAGGCTGCGGCTTGGCTTTTCTTTGCGACGAAAGGCGTAAAAGCAATTCTATAAAGCATTGATATTGAAAAATTATCACGCTTTTAGCTATTATTCTCTCTGTGCCTCCGTGCCTCTGTGCGTAAGAATCTTTACACACGGAGACACAGAGACACGGAGAGAGAAAAGCGGTTATATTTTGCCGGTTTGGATAACCTAACATTAAAGGTGGTTAGGTTATGAAGGTTATGAAGGGCGGCGTTAAACGCGCCATAATAGGCGTATGCGCCGGGTTTATGAACGGGTTGTTCGGATCCGGCGGCGGGGCGCTTGTGGTACCGGCGTCGCGGAAGTTCCTCGGGATGGACGCCCATAAAGCCCACGCCAGCGCGATAGCCATTATGCTCCCGATGTCCGCCGTCAGCGCGGTGATGTACTCTGTTAAAACCAAGCCCGCTCTTATCCCCGCTTTGCTGGTTTCGGCGGGAGGCGTGCTGGGCGGCTGGATCGGGGCAAAAGTAATGACAAGGCTGTCAGGGAATACCCTGCGGAAGATTTTCGCCGCGTTTATCCTGGCCGCCGCAATAAAGTCGTTCATATGAGCGAGCTGATACTGATGCTTGCGGGAGGGCTTATCGCCGGGGTTATCGCGGGGATGGGCATAGGCGGCGGGGCTATCCTGATTCCGTTTTTATGTATATTCGCGGGGATGGATCAGCGCACCGCCCAGTGCATAAACTTGCTGTATTTCATACCTACGGGTATTATCGCCGTAATTCGGCATATAAAAAATAAAAAGATAGACAAGGAAATGGTAAAGGGTATGGCCCTTTACGGGCTGGTAAGCACGGCGGCAGGCGCTTTTCTCGCTTTGGCGATAGACCAGGAATGGCTGAGGAGGCTGTTCGGCGTTTTTCTCCTGGCCGTCGGCCTGCATGAACTGCTTAAAAAAGACGAAGGAAAAGATAATGATAACGCGAGAAATATAAACCGAGGTGAAAGAAATGGAACTGCGTAATTTTCAAAAAATCCTGGAGGATTTCAAGAACGCCGACACTGACGAGAAAATAGATATTTATGTAAATACCGACGGCCTGACCCAGCAGCAGTATAAAGAACTGCTGCGCCTGTTCCCTATGAACGAGCTTTACAGGCTGGAAGAGGCTTTGACATAATCTGATTATTTAATTATTATTCCGGCAAAAGCGTCGCTTCCGCGTCAATAATAAGGGTTCCGCCGCGCAGTATCGTTAAACCGACGCGGTTCCCTGCCGTATATTCCGACAATGTATCGATAAGGCTTTGACTGCCCGTCACGGTCTTGCCGTCAACCGCAAGCACGACATCCCCGGCCCGCAGCCCCGATTTCTCCGCCGCGCCGCCGGGTTTTATTTCCTGTATCAGCGCGCCTTGCACATCCACGCCGTAAATATAGCGGTATTCGCTTGTAATATCACCTGTTGTCACTCCCAGTTTAGGCCCGCCGCCGCGCATTATTTTTTCTATTGTGGGGACGATAATGTTTGAAGGGATGCTGTAACCCATGCCTTCTACCTTGCTGTCCTTGTTTTCTTTGAGCTTGGCGGTGTTCATCCCTATAACCTCGCCGTTGAGGTTTATCAGCGGCCCGCCGCTGTTGCCCTCGTTTATCGCGGCGTTGGTTTGGATAACCTCGAATGCGACCCCGTCGATTTCAATAATTTTGTCCTTCGCGCTGATGATGCCGTTGGTGGCGGAGTTGCCCTCACCCAGGGCGTTGCCTATCGCCAGGACGACGTCCCCGACCCTCACGGCGTCGGAATCGCCGAAGGAAACCAGGCCCAGCGGCGCTGACCCGGCGACGGCGTTCTTGTTCACGGAGATAACCGCTACGTCCTTCGCGTCGTCCTCGCCTACCAGCACTGCGTCTACCGCGGTATTATCGCCTAAGAATACATACAGTCCGGTCGAGCCGGACACAACATGGGCGTTAGTGGCAATGTAATAGTTATTGTCCGTTTCGTGAAACAGCATACCGGTGCCGTTGCTTACGGTTCGCTCCCCCTCCGTGAACGAGAAACGGTTATGAACGGCTTTAACCGCGCTTATTCTCACTACCGCAGGTTCCGCCGCGCTGATCGCGTCGGCGTAGGACAGCGGAAGGTCGTCTTCATCCGCGCTGAGGGGCGTTATCGAAAAGGTTTTAAGGGCGGCGCCGTCGCTCTCGGGCCCCCAGTATTCATCGGCGAACCGGAGCCCCGCGCTGTAGCCTAAGCCCAGGCCGCAGCCCCCGAAAAAGCTGATAATTATCGCGATAACGACCGTCCGCCGGAAACGTCCGCGAGACCTTGCGCGGCTCTCGTAGCGTATCGTCTCCCGGTATACGGGCCTGCTTACTGTCGGCGCTGTTTCCGGCTTATAGTCTTCTATATCCATTACGTTGCCCCCGGTGGATAGTTAAAGTTAAAAGTTGAAAGTGAAAAGTCAAAGTCAAAGGCTTTTACTCTCCCAACCATTATAATCGCTAAATAAAAAGAAAATGTGAACATTTTGCTGAGAACGAAAATATTTTCACTTTTAACTTTTAACTTTTAAAGTTTCCGCTCCCGCTGAGAGCGGGGAACCCGTTCTGCCTCAAGGCTTCGTAAAGGATTATCCCCGCCGAGACAGATAGGTTTAGCGAACGGCTGCCCTCGCGCATCGGCACGCGAAGACAGCGCTCCAAATTATCTTTAAGGATGCTCTCGGGAATGCCGGAGCTTTCAGCTCCGAAAACAAAGCAATCGCCCATCGCGAACGCGAAACTGTCGTAGGCTCGCGGAGCCTTTGTAGTGGCGTAATACAATATGCCGGACGGGCTGTGCTGTGAAAAATTCTCCAAAAAGTCCATAAAGCTGTTGTGGAGGCGCAGATCAATACTGTGCCAATAATCCATCCCTGAGCGGTTTAAATACTTTTCGTCTAGGGAAAAACCCAGGGGTTTTATCAGGTGCAAAACCGTGCCGGTGACGGCGCAGGTTCTGCCGATAGCCCCCGCGTTATGCGGTATCTCCGGGGTTAAGAGGGCGATGTGCATAAGTTAATACCTCTTGATTGATTATTAAGCTCAAAACGTTTTTTGCCGATAGAATTTTTGGTGATATATAATGTCGAGTGTCCACAACCTTAATAATACATCAGCCGGAGCCCCCGGCGCAAGTAATCTTTTCGTCAGCAGGCGGGCAAAGGCCGCGCCGCGTTTTGAACCAGGTGAACGTATTTTCGCGATTATACAGGAAAAGGACGCGTCCAAAGCCATTTTGAACGCCGAGAACCGAGGATTCTCGTTCGAACTCCTGGCGCATGAAATCATCGGGGAGGCCGGAGACCGCGTGTCGTTCGAGGTTATTTCGCATAATAAAAACGGCCTTGCCCTGCGGCAGATCCACGCGACCGACAACATGGCGGGCCGCGCCGTCAAGCATGGAAAGCTCAAGAGCCTGAAGGACTTGATGGCAGAGAACGAACTGACCGAGTGCACGGTCTCGCCGCTGGATTATAAGGAGCTTGCCGAGACAGCCGAAGAAAAGAGGGCCAAAGAGGCCCGCGCGCTGACTATAATCCGCCGGAACGCGGGTTCCGCCGCGAACAGCGCGGGCCAGGCCGCCGTAAGGGCGCTTATAGCCGAGGGCGTTGACATAAATAAGCTGGATTTAAGCAGTTTATCCACGATGATAACCGCGATAAGCAGGGACGGGTTAATCGAACCGCCGTCCGCGTCCGCAGATCCCGAGTCTTTACTCAGGGAACTGGACATACCCGCCACAAGGCGCAACATAGCCGCGCTGGAAGGGATTATGTCGGCGATTGACGCGGCGAAGGGCATCGAACCCCGCGCTGCCGCGGCGTTAATCGCCCGTGAAGACGACCCGACGCTGGAGAACATATATAAATACGCGACCGCTGCGCCTTCAACTGAAACGGAGGACATCGACGGGCTGGACGGAATGATTGAAGGCCTGTTCGCGCGCGAAGGTATCGAGAACAATTCTGAAAACATGGAAGCCGCCCGGCTTTTAATAACCGAAGGCGCGGAACTGACAGCGGAGAATCTGGGTTTATTTAAGGCCTTAATGTCTATAAAAGACGCTGAAAATGCCGGAGAGCCCGGGGATTTCATCGCGCAGTCCCTTATGTTGAAAGCCCTGCTGCTGATGAAGCGCGGCGAAAACCCTTACAACTCCAGTCTCCGAAAACCGGACATAAAGCCGATGGACCGCACCGAATTCAGGCGGCTCGCGGAGGATGTACGGGTTATCAAGGCCGATCATATTGAAACCGCGCTGATGAAAGGCTTGCCCGCGACGATTCAAGACCTTGCGCGGCTCGCGGCTTCGGGGGAAACATATGGCGGGGCGAAAAACAACGCCGCCAAACCTCACAGCGCTATTAGGCTTCAAATGGAAGCGTTAGCCGAGATAAACCTGCGCCTTACCTATGAGGCGGCTAACCGGCTGTATCAAAAAAATATCCGTATCGACCTGCTGACGCTGACTGGTGCGGTGGACGCGCTGAAGGCCGCCGAGAGAGAGGGCTATGAAGCCCGTTTGAAGGCGCTGGACATCCCCGCAAGCCCGGAGAATATTGACCAAGTAGCCGAAATCATCGACGCGGCGCGCGCGGCGGGGCGCGTGCCGGACTGGGGCTACGGTGAGATCATGTCGGCCCGCGTTGCCTTTACTATGCGCTCCGTCGCCAGTCTTGCCCCGGCTGTGACGACGTCCGAGACTGCCCTTTCGGTTTCGGCGCGGTACGCGGTCTTCGAGGCTTCCCCGTCCCGCCGCTACGGCGACGGCTTAAAGGACGCGAGGGAGCGGTATTCAAGGCTCCTTGAGAGCTTAGGCTTCGAGGCCACAAACGCGAATATAAAAGCCGCGCGTATCCTCGGCGCGAACAATATGGATTTGAGCGCGGAAAACATCAGCGCCGTCAAGGCCCTGGACGCGAAGCTGACCGATATCTCCGGCCGCCTGCACCCGATGATAGCCGCGAGTATGCTTAAAGACAAGCTGAACCCGCTGGACATGGACATTGACGATACCCTTGAATATATAAAGATCTTCGGCGACGAGTACGGGGAAACGCCTGACGACGCGCTGGCCCGGCATATCTACGCGATGGAGAAGTCCGGCAAGCTGGACGGGGAGAGCCGCGAAGCCCTTATCTCGGTATACAAGATGCTGCATATCATTCAAAACGACGGGAAGGGG
>JAISVU010000071.1 GCA_031271375.1 Clostridiales bacterium
TTTCCCATGTGGTGAGCATTTCACCCAAGAAAAAAGGTGATGTATTATCGGGGTATACAACGTACTCAAGGGGCATACGCAAGAGAAATTGATCTCCCACTTCACGTACCCTTAACAGCTCAGTGCGAAGACGCGTCAGTACATTCAAAAGTCCCATCGCGCCTTCACCCGCATTCTTTGAGTACGTCGCAACAACAATACGTATTTTGCATTCACTGTCAGGAGCGTTTCCGGGTTCTTGATCATCCAGTCCTGTTATAAACTGCAGTACGATATAAGGGATGTTCTGGATTTCCAATTCCTTGTTGGGAAGCCACATTTTATGTACCTGTGGAGCTCGTTCCTGCGGAGCTTCGTTTTTTTCCACCTGGACAGAAAGATAAATATCTTTTGTGTGGTTTTCAACGAACTCCTTTAATCTGTCAAGCAGTACAACAGGCGTCATCAGCTCTTCTCCTTTACACCGTAACCGCTGAGGATAGCTTTAATTTCATGGTCAATACGCTTGTCTATAGTTTCGTTTGCGGTAGCATCGACCTTATTCAAAACGTCCTCATTTTGCATCATGTGACCCGTAGCCGGTCCGTATAATTGTTTCGAAGAGTCCCGTTCTTCGGTCTGCCTTTGAAAGACGCCGACCCCGTACTTGCCCAAGTTGGCGACAAATGCGTGTACCAGTTCCTCTTTACCGCTGTTTTTATAAACCGCTGCCGAGACCATCTTCCTTTGGGGGACAGTTGGGGTCACATTGAACTTTATAAGCGGGATAACCGAACCGGCAAACTTAATTTCACCCACAAGATTCCTAACGCCGGCCTGCTTTAGAGTCATGTTCTGGTTATCAGTTATGTCTCTTTGCTTAATCCGGTAGGATTGGCGGATATTCCGGCCCGAGTGGGTACGTATTGTTGCTAATGTGCGGTTAATAACACGGTAAAACACCTTCTCCGGTGCTCCGGCGATATTACTGAGCGCACTGTGAACCCTATCGATTTGCTCCTGCGTTATTTCAATCATTCGTCCAGCCTCTCCAATACAAGCCTGATTTCTCCCCCGTCGTTGTCTACCTTTAAAATGGTGTAGGTGTCGTCGCCAATTTCTATAACCATCTGGGCCCGGGGTCTGCTGTCGAGGTCATACGGCGATATGTAGACAACAAGCCCCGCTGTGAAAATACTGTCCACATGATCGCCGTAAATAGTGTTGGGGCGTTTATCCGAAGGCTTCTTGCGCTCCTGGCCCCCAATGATATCGAATATTACGGGTATCTTATAATCTTTCATGTTGTAACGTACCCGCATTATATCAGCGAACACATCCGGATTATGAAATAGAAGGCGGATATCACGCTCCACGTTATCCTTGAATTGCCTGATAAGCACACCTCCCACAACAAAAAACGCCCAACGGCGTTTGCGCTTATTGCTCGGTATCGGTTTCCATCCCGTCGTCTTCACCTTCGTCTTCCATCTCCGCATCCTCAAGGATTTCATTAATAAAATCTTTGAGGATGTCTCTGAGCTCTTTGACGCTGATGTTCTGCTTAAAGCCTGCGCAGCCTATACGCCCCGCATACTCGACCAGCTGCGTTTTTGAGAGCCTATCCAACTGATTCGGAGCAAGATATTCGCCCTGAGCCGGCGTCATATAAAACGGAAGTTCTTCCCGCTTATCCTGAGAGGTATCAGCGTCCGTCGCGGCGCCGTCTTCTGCCTCAGTGCCGTCGTCGGTCAAGGTATCGTAGTCTTTCGCCTCGTCGTCGGATGACTTTTCTTTGAGGGGCTTTATGTACCCCTTTTTCAGATACCGCTCAATGTTTTCGTGGCCGACATCATAAGCGGTGATAATATTGTCTTTACTGAAAGTTCTTTCACCCGATTGCAACGCGGCTCTTTTTACAACCACATAATAAACCATTGCGCAGCCTCCTTACAGTACGTCCAGCGTAGCCCAGGCGTCCAGATCCATAGGGCAGGGCAGCGGCCGCGAGGATATTTTAAGGTATCTCTCGGACGGTTCCTGCTGATCCCATTGCTTGGGAACTCTTGCTCTCATGTGACTGCCTATCTGGATATCCTTAATCACGCCGTAAAGCATTTTCGCCGGGAGCTGCGTCGGGCCGACAAATACTTTACCGTTAGGAATAAGCGGGTACACTTTGGGTACAAATCCCTTATCGCCGGGTTTAACGCCGGGGAAGTCCGGGTTTTCGTTGTCGTTGTCTGCATAAAACGCGCTGTACGCATATATGTGCAGATTACACTCGGGAAGGAATCCGAAATAAGTAGCGCCGTTTGCCAGCACTTTCGGCTCAATAAGCCCCATTTGGTAATTTTTAATGTCAAGGAGTTTCTGTACCTCCTGATTCCGGACAAGAGCACGTATAGACGCGCTGTCGCCGATTGCGATATTGGCCGAGTAGCCTGATCGTGCAACTCGGTCAGCCGCCCCGTTTAAATCATCAAGCGGCCTTGAATTAACATAATCCGACCATACCTTTCCGGCGTCAACCACAATCTGGTTATCGAACTCGAACGATATAACATCGTCTACACCCTCGCCAACGACGGGTATCTCGCCATTAAATAGGGCCATTGCGGCCATCCATTCCTCACGGCGGGTAATCGCGTCGTCCAGCTCCTTAAGGTCATCCTGTAACAGGGCGGCTTTTCGTTGATCGGGATTGTACCCGCTGTAAAGGGCCTCACCGGGCAATCTTGTGTCCAAATCGTCCGTTGTCATAACGCGTTTCGGAGCTACCAGCGGAGGCTTATAAGAAAAGGTTTTATACCCTTGACGGTCAAGTACCGAGCTGCCAATCCTCGGACTGACGAACGGCGCCATAGCCATTCCGCCTTTTTTAACGTCGAAATCTACCTGCTCCGTAGGGAACGTCTTTTTCTGCTTGAAGAACGTATCCAAAAGGAGAGTGCGGAGCGGTGGCATCTGCTCCATCATCTGTAACATGAATCTCGGCTTATAAAGGTCTACTGCCATGAATACTTGCCCCCTTCAACTTTAGAATCCCGGACGATAAGCCCTATAGCCGTCATATGGCGTTTGTGCTTGTCCGCTGTGTCTGTCCCGCCGAATTGCAAGAACCTGTTTATAAACTCGCCTTTGACATACATGACGCTTTCGGCGGTCGCTCCGTCCTCAACTATTATGTCGTCGCATATAATGCCGACCGCGTTCTGTGAACCGTCCGATTTGGACGAGTCCGCTAAGGCGTATACCCCGGCGTCAGTCACGCCCACCACATCGCCGCGCTTAAACTCGGCGGGGCCGGTAATCGTAATCGCCTCTGTCTTTGTAGGGTAGTCACCCGCTATAAGGCCGTTGCGTTCCACGCTGCCTAATTCAGCCATAAAAATCCTCCTATCGCTTTATGTCTTACCTTAATGATTCGGCTCTTTTGCCCGTATGAGCCAAGAGAGCCTGTTCTTCCGCTTCGTCATTGTTGGGCGGAGCGCCCCCGGGCGGCACATCGTTCAGCGCCTTGGCGTCCTCAGCGGCGGCGGCAATGAAACTCGCTCCGGATTTCTTTTGCGCTTTGATAAGCTCCACAGCGAACTCTCCGGCGGTTATCCCTGTTTCATACTTGGCCTTGTTTGTAAGAGCCTCCATGCCGGGCAGGGCCATGTCGTCGATTCCCTGAATGCGCTTGCGCTCGTCCTTTGCGCCTTTAATAGCGCCGTCCTTAACAGCGGTGGCGTAAAGGTCAGGGTATTTTGCTTTTAATTCTTCCAAATTCATAATGCTTTCCTCCGTTTCCTTGTTGTTATTGGGCGGCTCCGCTGCCTGTGCCACAGCCGCCGCCGCTGGCTGCGCGGGAGCTGCCACCGGCGCGCTTTTGGGAGCAGGCGGCTCTTCCTTAATCATGGCTAACAGTTTATCCCTACTGCGGATTTTTGAAATATCCACATTTATGCCGTTAAAAACCGCCGTTTTCTTATCGGCGGCTAAATAGGCGACGGCCTCAACATCGGTTACTTTATTTGCAAAGCCCTTTTCAACGGCCTGCGTCCCTGTCAGCCAGGTTTCCTCGCTCATCATCCGCTCAATCTCGGCTTTGTCGATGCCCGTTTTCGCGGCGTAAACGTCAACCATGCTCATAGTGACACTGTTTAGCGCGGTTATCATCTTGTTGAGGTCGTTGGCGTTGTAGTTGTCCCACAGCATAAACGAGGGCAGGTGAATCATCCAGACGGAGCCAATAGCCGTGTTGATTTCATCCCCGGCCATGGCTATTATCGTCGCCGCGCTGGCCGCGATGCCGTCAACATGGACGATTATCCGGGCGGCATGGCTTTTCAACAGGTTCATAATGGCGTAAGCGGCGAAAACGCTTCCGCCGTTGCTGTTGATCCTGATGTTGATGGACTTGACGTTGCCTAAAGCCTTTAATTCTTCCTTGAATTTATTAGGCACAACGTCGTCAGGGTAGTTCCAGTCCCCGAAATCATAGGTCACAATATCGCCGTAGACGTACAACGTAGCCTCGTCCGCTCCCGCCGCGCTTTTGAATTCCCAAAATTGAGCCGCTTCCGGGGGTTTGGGGGCTGTAGTTGCGAAAATACTGTTACTGCTCAAGTTCCTCGTCTTCTTCATCCTCATTTTCACCCCCCTTCGCCGCCGATTTATTTTGAATAACGGTAGGTTTTGGGGTTAATTCTTTTTGCATATTCTCCTCCTTAACACGCTGACGGTGATTTGCGTTGAAATCCGTCCCGGTCAGTTCTGTGGCCTCACGTTCTCTTGTGCTATACCGCTTAACTACATAAGCGCTCACTAAACATGTGACAAATTCCTCCAAGCATGTTATAATAAAAGGAAATGGAGGGGTGGAGAAATGAGCGGTAAATACCCAATGGTAATAGC
>JAISVU010000094.1 GCA_031271375.1 Clostridiales bacterium
TATAAACAATCCCTGAGGGTCAGGCAGTCGCCGGGCTTCAGCCCGATATTGCTGGAGCCCTGGCCGATGGAATGAACCGCGTTGCCGGTCATAATAACCGTCTCGTTCCAACCGTGGGTTCTCGCGTATTCGCATATAAGAAGCCCGGTCATAACCTTTGTCGTGCTGGCGGGATACATCGGGCGGTTTTCGGCCTTGCCATAGAGGATTTCGCCGTTGTCCGCGTCCATAACCAGCGCCGAGGACGAAGCCACGTAAATACCCGGCGATACGGCGGAAAGCGCGTGGTGTACGGCCTCCGCCCCCGAAGCCGCCGCCGATGTGGCGTGTCTGAGAATTTTCCCTAAAAAACCTTTCATGGTTGCCCCTTTGTCCGTCTTGTAGTATAATTAATGGGTAGCTAATCCCAGTACCAATTATTGACATATTCTAAGACGTTTAATACACAAGGGGAATAGAACATAAAACGCTGCGCCCGGAGGATATAACATGGCCTATAACATACTTATAGTGGACGACGAGAAACTTATAGTCAAAGGGATTAAGTATAGCCTGTCCCAAGACGGGATGGAGGTTCAGGCGGCGCATGACGGGGAAGAGGCGCTGGCGTATTTGAAGAGCCAAAACTTTGACCTGGTGGTGCTGGACGTGATGCTGCCTAAGCTGGACGGGCTGGAGGTTTTGAGGCAGGCGAGGGAGTTCACTTCGGTGCCGGTTATAATGGTCACGGCGAAGGGCGAGGACATGGACAAGATCATGGGCCTTGAGTACGGCGCGGACGACTATATTACAAAGCCCTTTAATATATTGGAGCTTAAAGCGCGGATAAAGGCCATCCTGAGGCGCAGTATTCAGAAGGTGGATATCTCGGGGAAGGATAAGCGGCTCAAAGCCGGGGATTTGGAGATAGACACGGACTCCCGCAGGGCGTTTATCCGCTCGCGGGAGGTTAATCTGACGGCAAAGGAATTCGATTTGCTGGCGTTGTTTATGAACAACAGCGGAAAGGTCTACAGCAGGGAGAGCCTGCGCGACATCATCTGGGGCGCCGCGAACCTTACCGACGTGCGCACCGTCGACGTGCATATCAGGCGGCTGCGGGAGAAGATAGAAGAAAACCCCGGGGACCCTAAATATATTATGACGAAGTGGAGCGTGGGGTATTATTTCAGATAGCCGCCGGGAATATACGCAGGGCGCGGCATCCTTGACGCGCCGAAGCTGGCGTTTTATTTAAGTTCCCATTACAATAAGGCGCAATCCGCCGTTCCTCATCGAACTTCTCCCGGACATACCGGGTTCCGTTCTCGGTCACTTCATTTGCCGCAGTATATCCTCAAGCGCCTCAAAAAACTCGTCCGGCACGTCTGTTATCGGCGAATGGCCCGCGTCGGCGAAGGAAATCAGTTTTGCGTGCCTGCCAAACAGCCTGTGGGTTTCAAGGCCCCAGGCATAAGGGACGACCATATCTTTCTCCCCGTGCATAACCGCGACGGGGCAGTTAATGAGCGGAAGGCGGTCGGTGATATTGAACGTAAGCAGGGCGTAGTCGACATCCACCAGATTACGCTGCTTCATTATGCCGTCGAGGTAGATTTCGTATTCTTCATCCGGCGGCTTTTTGAGGTTATAGATTGAGAAATCCCAGAAGGATTTCATAACCGCCCTGTCCCCGGCTTTAAGGGCGTTGACCGCCGGAAGAACCTGCACAGGGTCATTGGCTACGTCCTCTTTTGTTTTCAGCGGCTCGGTGAGTATCGCTTTTAAATCGGGGCCTTTCTTGAACATCGGATAGCCGGTGGGCGGAACGGAATCCAGAAGGATAAGCCCATCGGTTTGTACGGGGCGGGCCGCGGCGAACTCCATCGCTACGCCGCCGCCTGTTGACCAGCCGCAAAGGACGCAGCCGCCGATTCCCAGCGCGTCCGCGAACATTTCAAGATCACGAGACAGCTCGGCAAGGGAGTCGAATCCGGTAGTATAAGTGCTGTCCCCGAAGCCGCGCAGATCCGGGGCGTACACGGTAAAACCGCTCTCAAGCCGCTCCATAGCAGGGAGCCAATGCAGGGAAGAGCTCATGTTGCCGTGAATCAGCAGGACTGTTTTATCGCCGCTCCCCGCCTTGCGGTAAGCGAGGGTTTCCCTGTTGGGAAGGTTTACCTTGCGGATTTCATATAGCTTCAAACGTATACCCCCTTAAATGATTTGCTTATTTTGTCTTTCGGTGTTATAATCCTCACGGAGCGTTGCGCCGGAAAAGATTGGAGGGGATTTCTTGCCTACCAGCACGTTCTTTAATCTGCCCGAAGAAAAGCGGAACCGCATTTTTTCAGCCGCCGTCAATGAGTTCGCGCAGCGGAACATCGAGGCAGCGAGCTTTTCCAACATTGTCGCGGAAGCGGGCATTTCGCGGGGAAGCATCTATCAGTATTTCCGCGACAAGGAGGATATGTACATCTATGTCTTTGAGACGCTCCGCGCCGCGCGGGCGGAATATGTCGCGCCCGCGTACAGGCTCTATAAGAAAGAACCCTTCCTTACGTTTTTCGAGGAATTCTATATGCGCGACAGCGAATTCCTGCTTAACCATCCGCTGCATATCGAAATGGGCAAACATCTTTACGGCCACGGTCACGGCGTTTCGCGAAAGCTGATCGCACAGATTCAAGACCGCTATAAAGAGCGTTTTATTATAGGAATCGACTATGACATCGAGCGCGGGAATATCCGCAAGGATGTAAACTGCGCGATACTTGCCGATTTATGCGTGCATCTGGTGACGGACGTATTTATCTTCCAGATGCTGCGGAGCAGCCTGACCGTCGCAAATATACGCCAGCAGGCCAGGGGTATGCTCCATATTCTGAAAAACGGGGTGCTGCCGGCCGGGGCGGGTTGAAACCGGTTTATAGCCTCATCCCGCCGTTAGCCGAAAGGACATGCCCCGTCACATAGCTTGCCTCGTCGCTTGCAAGGAACAGCGCACAGGCGGCGATTTCCTCGGGTTGGCCGAGCCGTCCAAGCATCGTCATCGCTGCGAATTTATCCAAAAGCTCCTGCGGTACGGTTTTAAGTATGTCGGTCATAAAAAATGGGGCGCTGCCCGATGGCGTGAGTTAATACCGGTTTATAGCCTCATCCCGCCGTTAGCCGAAAGGACATGCCCCGTCACATAGCTTGCCTCGTCGCTTGCAAGGAACAGCGCGCAGGCGGCGATTTCCTCGGGCTGGCCGAGCCGCCCAAGCATCGTCATCGCTGCGAATTTATCCAAAAGCTCCTGCGGTACGGTTTTAAGTATGTCGGTCATAACGTAGCCCGGAGCGATGGCGTTCGTCCGCACATTGGCCCCCTTGCGAGCAAACTCCTTTGCCCAGGTCTTCGTCATCCCGATGACGCCGGCCTTCGTCGCGGCGTAGTTCGTCTGCCCTATGTTGCCGAATTCCCCGACGACCGACGATATGTTTATTATCGACCCCGCGCCTTTTTCCATCATTACAGGGCCGACAAGCCGCGCCATATTGAAAACGCCTTTAAGGTTCACGTCAAGCACCGCGTCCCACATTTCATCCGTCATTTTCTGGATAAGCGCGTCCTTTGTGATTCCTGCGTTGTTTACTAAAACGTCGATTCTGCCGTGCTTGGCCAAAACCTTGTCCACAGCGTTTTTACAGCTTTCCGTGTCGGTTACGTTAAGCTCAATATACTCCACGTTCTCCGCCTCGTAAACCGGCGGGCGCATATCCGCGGCTATAACCGCAGCCCCTTCTTTTGCGAAGAGCTTACAGCATTCGGCCCCAATACCCGCCGAACCCCCGGTAACAATCGCGACTTTGCCTTTAAGACGCATGATGTTTTCCTCCTTATGTGTTTTTATTTGATTTTTATTTCATCTTCGCCGTTAAGGAACCCCAAAACGACGGCCGTAAACTCCGCCGGTTTTTCATACATCGCCGCGTGTCCCGCGTCCGCCAGGGTTATCCGTCCGGCGTCCGGTATCGCCTGGGCCAGCTCCTGCTGGAGATAGGGTGGGGTAATAAAATCGAACTCCGACGAGATAACCAGCGTTTTTGCCTTTATCTTATGAAGGTTCCCGCGTTCGTCGTGGCTTTCCGCGCTGCGCGTAAGGCGGCCGAAGGCATCGTAGACCTCGGGGCCGAAGAGCTTTACGAACATACCTTCCCTGGCGGAAGCCCAGGCGTAATTGCGCTCATAGAAGCCCGGCGAGTAGATAATCGGGATGCAGGTTTTAAAGAACTGATGCCCGTTATAGCTCTCAAACGCGTACTCCCAGGAATGCCCTATGTCCCTCAGCCACGGCGAGGTATAGGCGGCGGTGTTCGAGAGGATAAGCCGGTCTATGCGTTCCGGGTTCGCCGCCGCTATTTTCATCGCGACCTCCCCGCCGTAGCTTATCCCCATGATACTGACCTTGTCAAGCCCAAGATGATCCAAAAACGCGAGGCAAAGCCCGGCTTGAAGCTCCTGGGTATATTCCGCGTCCATCTTTTCGCTCTTACCCTGATCCAGCATGTCCAGCAGCAGCAGGCGGTTATGCTTCGCGAACCCCGGCACAAAGGCCGACCACGACGCGCAGGACATGAAAATGCCGTTAAGTATTAATAACGGCTTGCCCTCGCCGTGGCTTTCGTAATATATCCGTTTGGACTTATATGTGAATTCCATAGCCTACACCCAATACAGAAGCTCGCTGGCGGCGCGCCTCAGCTCCTCGCGGAACTTGGGATGCGCGATGGATATAAGGCGCTCGGCGCGTTCGCGCACGTTCGTTCCGCGCAGGCAGACCGCGCCGTACTCGCTTACGACCCAGTCCACGTCCATGCGGCTAAGGGTAACTACGGCCCCGGGCCGCAGCGTCGGGACGATTTTCGACACTTCCTCGCGTTCCCCGGTTTGCGGGTTCTTGGCCATAGCGGTGGAATGCAGCGCGATAAACGAGCGCCCGTTCTTGGAGCGCACGGCTCCGGTAGCCGTGTCTACCTGGCCGCCCGACCCCGAAATCTGAAGGTTCCCTATGCTCTCGGAACAGCATTGCCCGCAGAGATCCACCTCAACGGAGGTGTTAATGGACACCTGGTTGTCGTTTTGTGCAATCACATAGGCGTCGTTGACGGAGGAACCGCGCCCTACATAGATGTCAGGATGCTCGTGCATGAACTCGTAAAGCTCCTGCGTGCCGTAGGCGAAGGCACAGACGACCTTGCCCCTGTCAACCTGCTTCCGGCTTCCGTTTATTACGCCGAGTTTCATTAGGCGCATAATACCTGTCGTCATCATCTCCGTGTGTACGCCGAGGTCTTTTTTGTCCGCGAGGAACTCGCACACCGCATTCGGGATTGCTCCGATACCTACCTGTATGCAGTCGCCGTCGTTGATAAGCCCGGCGATATGCCCGCCGATTAAGCGGTCCGTTTCGCCGGAAGGCACGTCCGCGAGAGGCGGGAGGTTGTAATCGCACTCGACGATGTAATCCACGTCGTCATATTCCAGATAGTTTTGGCCAAAGCTGCGCGGCGCGTTAGGCGTTACCTCCATAATAACTATATCGGCGTTTTTTGCTATTTCCTCCTCGTAGACATTGGAACAGGAGAAGCGCACCTTGCCGTCCGCGTCCGGCGGATAGGCCGAGCCTATGTAGATATTCGCTTTTCTGTGGAAGTTGCGGGCGGAAGCGGCGGAATGGAGGTGGTTCGGGATAAAGCTGACCCTGCCGGTAGACTGGAGCTTACGCTGAATCGGAGTATAGAAATAGGAATCGTAAATAAACGCTTCTTTAAGGTACTTTTCCTGAAAATATTCGCCGTTGAGCGGGTCGATGCAGGTCGTAAGGCGCACGTCGGTCACCTTGTCCGCTATCGTGTGCAGCTTTGAGATAAAATCGCAGGGAACCTCTGCGGCCATGCCGAACTGTATGTTGTCGCCGCTTTTTACAAGGGCCAGCGCCTGCTCCGTCGTTATGGTCTTGCTTTTCCAGTCGTACATAAGGCTCCTCCTATCTGCCCCAGCGGACGCATGTGGACGCCCACACGTATCCGATGCCGGCGGCTATCATTGTAACAAGGGTTCCGTCGCCGATTTTACCCTGCTCAAGCCCCAGGGCCAGCGATAGTATCTGGTCTATCTGCCCGATGTGCCCGTAATCCTCAAGGTAGGTCGTCTGCGACGGTTCAAGGCCCAATTCCTTAATCATCGCGTCGTGCTGCGAGCGCTTGAAGTGCAGTATCGCGAGATAGCCGATGTCGGAGCGCGTAAGCCCGCCGGATTTACGCAAAGACTCGTCAATGCAGCGGTACCAGTTTGAAACGGACACCTCGTTAAGCCTGTTTTTCATATGCTGCGCGTTCATAAGGCGAAGTGACTTATAGCCCTCGTCCACGTTTTGCGCCGTGAACGGCTTCGCTATTCCGCCTATCTCGCATCCGGCGTCGCGGGAGAGGCTTCCGTCCGCCATAATATGCGTGCCCAGGACGAGATTCCGCTCCATCCCCTTTCGCAGTATCAGCGCGCCGCCGCCGGCGGCGAGGTTGTACATCATCGACATATCCTTGTCGGTGTAGTCCACAAAGTCCCCGTTGCGGTATCCTCCGGCGATTAAAACGGTCTTGATTTCAGCGTCGGCCGCCAGCATGTCGCGGGCCATCTTTATCGCCGCGCAGGTCGTGCAGCAGCGGTTTGCGACGTCAACGCCCCAAGCGTTCACGGCCCCGATTTTGTCCTGTATGTACAGAGCGGAAGTCGTAAGCGGGTACTCCTTCCATTCCTCTCCGATGCAGATGATTACGTCGATTTCCTTAGGGTCAAGCCCCGTGCGCTCCAGCGCGTCCTTCGCCGCGAGATACCCCATTTCCTGCGTGCCGTCCCCGGGGCCGGGAACCGGCTTGGATACGATGCCAAGTTTCTCCCTTATGGCCTGCTCGGTCCAGACGCCATTTGTCGCGTCGGAAATCTCCTTTGCGGTCATGCGCCTACCGGGAATGTACAGCCCATAACCCAGAACGCCTATATTTGCGTTGTCCAACTCTTCCCTCCTCCTTAAAACTGCTGATATGACACAAGTGTCATTTAAGCCTTGACGTAACGGATTATACAGAGAATGATTACCGCTGTCAAGAGCTAAATTTTCAATAATGTGCGAATCGTCCTATAACGTGACTTGATAACAGGTTAATATTTGTGAATATTTTAAAAAAAGTTCTTGACAAATGCCCGATGAAACGATATTATTACTACCAAGCGATAAAATGACGCTTGTGTCATGTTACAGTATTATTCATGGGAGAGGTGAGCATGGGCGAATTCGGAACAATCCTTCAGCTGTTCCTGCGAAGCCTTGAGACAGGCAGCGTCTTCGCGCTGACCGCCCTGGGGATTATTATCATTTTCAGAACCAGCCTGATCATTCACTTCGCGCAGGGAACGATGAGCATGTTCGGCACCTTCGCCGTAGCCGCTTTGGTGGCGGCGTACAAGGTTCCGCTGTGGCTTGGGCTTATCGGCGGCATGTTATGCGCGGCGCTTATGGGTTTTCTTGTGGACTTCCTTGTTATAAGGAGGACAAAGAAGGTTTCGGCTGTCGGCAAAGAGATTATCACCCTCGCTTTGATTATGGTGTTTCTTGGGCTTGCTCCGATGATTTTCGGCGTGGAGTCCCTTATGTTGAGCCGCTTTATCCCCAGCGGAGATCTCGCGTTAGGCGGCGCTTCAATATCCTATAACGCGATTCTTAACATCATTACCGGTATAGCGATCATGGGCGTTCTGTTCTTTATCCTGCAGAAGACCAAGTTCGGCCTTGCCGTCCGCACGACCGCTTCGAACGAACAGACGGCGCGGCTGATGGGCGTCAATACGCGGTATGTCACGCTGGCGGCCTGGATTGTGGCCGGAATGCTGGGCGTTGTCGCCGGAACGATGATAGCCCCCGCGACAAGCGTTAATGTCGGGCTTATGAACCCCGTTCAGCTTGGGGCGCTGCTGGCCTGCGTGCTGGGCGGGTTCCAGACCTTTTACGGACCCGTTATCGGGGCATACATTGTCGGCATCGTCCCGAATTTCCTTTCATACTATGTAAGCTCGGTCTGGGGCGCGCAAATCATGTATGTGCTGATCCTTGTGTTTCTGCTTATACGGCCCAACGGGCTGGTCGGCAAGAAATACGTCAAGAAAGTGTAGGTGGTGAAGTGATTACTAAAATCTTTAAAAACCATCATCTCCGCTTCGCGCTTTTCGGCGCGGCTCTGGCTCTGCTGCCGTTATTGACCCAGGCGAGGATATTAAGGGTGAGTATGCTTACCACCGTCGCTTCGGCGCTTATATACGCGATAGCGGCGATGGGGATGAACCTGCTGCTGGGCTACGCCGGGCAGATATCGCTGGGGGCGGCGGGGTTCATGGGCCTCGGGGCGTACCTCGCGGGCTATGTTCCGGTCGGGTTGTCCCAAAACTTCTGGATTTCGCTTTTAATCGCGCTGGTTGTGCCCACCTTCATCGGCATCCTTGTGGGCTTCGTTTCGCTCCGTATCGCGGGCATTTACCTTGCCATCGCGACGCTCTGCGTCTCGGAGATACTGCTTAAAACCTTTGAGGAGTTTGAGGAGTTCACCGGCGGCATGAGCGGAATGAAAGGCCTTGGATACCCGGTCGTTTTCGGTAATACGCTGACCCGCGAAACCATGTACTGGGTTTTGGTTATCGCGCTGGTGCTGATTATGATGCTTACATACAACCTGGTGAACGGCCAGTTCGGACGAGCGCTGCACGCGATGCGCGGCAGCGAGTCCGCGGCCCAGGCAATGGGCGTCAACCTTCTTAAATACAGGCTTATAGTGTTTGCCCT